>CAZQYE010000239.1:0-3895 GCA_964597375.1 uncultured Myxococcales bacterium | reverse complement strand
GGATTTGCGGCCGTGTTGACGACGCTGGCCTACGTCGCATACGCACGGTCCCCGGCGGTGGCGGCCAAGCTTGGCACGGACCGGCTATACCTTACGATTCCTTTTGTGGTCTTCGGCCTTTTCCGATACTTATTCCTCGTTTACCGCCGTGACGAAGGCGGCAGCCCGACCGACGTTCTGCTCGGCGACGGCCCGCTTCAGCTCGCCATCGCGTCGTGGCTCGCCGTCGTGTTCGTGCTGCTGTACCGGTAGGCCGGATTGTCCGAGACGATGACCAACAGCCTCGTTGCAGTTCTCAAGACCCGTCCGGAGACGGTCGTGGCCGACTACGGGCGACTGCTCGAGATGGCCGAATTCCGGTCGTATTTGCCGCCCGATCACGACACGCTGATCAAGCTCAACCTTTCCTGGACGAAGTACTTTCCCTCGTGTTCGTCGCAGCCGTGGCAGCTCGAGGGGGTCCTGCGGGCGTTGCTCGCGGCCGGCTACGAGCGCGAGCGCCTGATCGCCGTTGAGAACAAGACCGTCGTCACCGATCCGGTCAAAGGTTGCGAGAACAACTTGTGGGGAAACGTCCTGCGGCACTACGGCGTGCGATTCGAGCCGCTTCCTCAGGTCGAGTGGCAGGTGTATCGCTTCCGCGAGCCTCTTCTCAAGCTGCACGAAATCTTCCCCGAGGGGATCGAGATCCCGGTGATGTTCAAAGGGAAGAACGTCGTCCATTTGCCGACCGTCAAGACCCACGGCCACTCGATCACGACGGGCGCGATCAAAAACGCGTTCGGGGGGCTACTCAAGGAAGTCCGCCATTACGCGCACAAATATATTCACGAGGTTCTCGTGGACCTGATGATCATGCAGAAAGAGCTCCATCCCGGTATTTTCGCGGCGATGGACGGCTGCGTATGCGGCGACGGGGCGGGCCCGCGCACGATGGTCCCCCGAATCAAGAACGTGATTCTGGCCAGCGGCGACTGCGTCGCGATCGATGCGGTGGCCGCCGCGATGATGGGATTCGACCCGCTCTCGATCCCGTATCTGCGCATGTGTCACGATCGAGGGCTCGGCTGCGCCGATCTGAGTAAGATTCGGATCGTGGGGGAAGACATCACCGGCGTGAACTTCGGTTTTTCGAGCAAACGCAGTTTCGTCATTTGGGGCGATCAAATGCTGCGCAAGGGGCCGCTGCGCTTTCTCGAGCGCATCGCGCTACATTCCCCCTTGGTCGTATGGGCCCCTTTTGCGTCGAACGTCTATCACGATCTACTCTGGTACCCGACGATCGGTGCTCGGCGAATCGGTGCGTTTCGGCGGACCGATTGGGGACGCCTGTTTGACAGCTACCGCCGGCCTCCGTCTGCCGCTGGAGAAGCAGCGTGATTTCATCGGTTGCCAAGAAAATCTTCGGTTCGGCGAACGACCGGTACCTCAAGCGGCTGCGGCCGACCCTGGCCCGCGTCAACGAACTCGAAGCCGAGATGGAGGCCAAGAGCGACGCGGAGCTCGCAGGCAGCACGGCGCGCTTCCGAGAGCGCCTCGAGCGCGGCGAAGAACTCGACGCGATGATCCCCGAGATCTTCGCGACGGTGCGGGAAGTCGCCAAGCGCACTCTCGGAATGCGCCACTTCGACGTTCAGATTCTCGGCGGACTGGTCCTGCACGAGGGCAAGATCGCCGAGATGAAGACCGGCGAAGGAAAGACGCTGGTCGCGACGCTTCCGCTTTACGCCAATGCATTGCTCGGACGCGGCGTGCATCTGGTGACGGTAAACGACTACCTGGCTCGGCGCGACGCCGAATGGATGGGCGCGATTTACCGATTTCTTGGTATGTCCGTGGGCGTGATCGTCACGAACATGGACGAGGAGGAGCGGCGCAAGGCATACCGCTCCGACATCACGTACGGGCAAAACAACGAGTTCGGATTCGACTACCTGCGCGACAACATGAAGTTCGATCCAGGCGAGTTCGCGCAGCGGGAACTGTTCTATGCGATCGTCGACGAGGTCGACTCGATCTTGATCGACGAAGCGCGCACGCCGCTCATCATTTCGGGGCCGGCCGAGGAATCGACCGAGAAGTACTATATCGTCAACCGCATCATTCCGCGCCTCAAGAAGGAAGAGGATTATACGATCGACGAGAAGATGCGGACGGCGACGCTGACCGAAGAGGGTGTCGCCAAGGTCGAGAAACTCCTCGGTGTCGAGAACCTCTACGATCCGTCTCAAATCGAGATCCTTCACCATGTGGACCAGGCGCTGAAGGCCCACACCCTGTTCAAGCGCGATGTCGATTACATGGTGCAGGACGGCAAGGTGATCATCGTCGACGAGTTCACCGGCCGTCTGATGCCGGGACGGCGCTGGAGCGACGGGTTGCACCAGGCGGTCGAGGCTAAGGAAGGCTGCAAGATCGAGCGGGAGAACCAGACGCTGGCGACGGTCACGTTCCAGAACTACTTCCGCATGTACGAAAAGCTGGCCGGCATGACCGGTACCGCCGAGACCGAAGCCGAGGAGTTCAAGAAGATCTACAACCTCGACGTGGTCGTCGTGCCGACACACAAGCCGATGATCCGCGATGACCGCCCCGACGTGGTCTACCGCACCGAGCGCGAGAAGTTCGCGGCGGTGATCGAGGAGATCCGCGAGTGTCACGAGCGCGGCCAGCCGGTGCTCGTAGGTACGATCTCGATCGAAAAGTCCGAGCAGCTCAGCGCCATGCTCAAGCGCGCCGGCATCCGCCACCACGTCCTCAACGCCA
The DNA here is from genome assembly GCA_964597375.1 of uncultured Myxococcales bacterium. Taxonomy (GTDB): domain Bacteria; phylum Desulfobacterota; class Binatia; order UBA1149; family SPBQ01; genus CAZQYE01. The sequence continues at coordinate 1,129 of CAZQYE010000239.1, read as the reverse complement.
AGCACCACGAGCGCGAGGCGGAAATCGTCGCTCAGGCGGGCCGCAAGGGGGCGGTGACGATCTCGACGAACATGGCCGGCCGCGGTACCGACATCGTCTTGGGCGGAAATCCCGAGTTCCTCGCCCGCGCCGAGCTCGGCGGGGCCGGGCGCGACCATCCCGACTGGGAAAAGACGCTTGCCAAATACAAGGAGCAGTGCGAGCGGGAGCGCGAGGAGGTTTTGGCTGCCGGTGGCCTGCACATCGTCGGCACCGAACGCCACGAGTCCCGGCGGATCGACAATCAGTTGCGCGGGCGCTCGGGCCGCCAAGGCGATCCCGGTTCTTCGCGGTTCTTCCTGTCGCTCGAAGACGACCTGCTGCGTATTTTCGGTGCCGAACGGATCCAGGGGCTGATGCAGCGCCTGGGGATGGAAGAAGGAGTTCCCATCGAGGCGAAGATGGTCTCGCGGGCGATCGAGAACGCCCAGCGCAAGGTCGAAGGCCACAACTTCGACATCCGCAAACACCTGCTCGAGTACGACGACGTGATGAACAAGCAGCGTGAGGTCGTCTACGCTCGGCGTCGCACGTACTTGCAGGGCGGTGATCTGCGCGATGAGATCCTCGAGATGGCGACGGGCATCGCCCGCGCGATCGCAGAGACCCATGCGCCGCAGGAAAAAGGCGACGGCGGATGGGACTGGCGCGCGCTCGACGATGCGGTGTTCCGCCAGTTCCGCTTCCGGCTAAAGCTCGATGAGCTGCGCGATCGCGAGTGGTCGGCCTCGGAGATGGCCGACTACCTCGCGGCCAAGGTGACCGAGGTCTACGAGGCCCGCGAGGCCGAGTTCACGCCGGAGGTGATGCGCCACCTCGAGCGCGTGATCACCCTGCAGTCGATCGACAACCACTGGAAAGACCACCTGCTGGCGATGGACCACCTCAAAGAGGGCATCGGTCTGAGAGGCTACGGCCAACTCAATCCCCTGCAGGAATACCAGCGCGAGGGGTTCGACATGTTTGCCGCGATGCTCGACCGTTTCGAGGCGGACGTCGTCGAAAAACTCTATTCGGTACGCATTGCCGCCGAGGAAGACGTCGAACGGCTCGAACGGCAGCGCCGGCGCGAGCGTCCGCCCTTGATCCT
>CAZQYE010000238.1:1718-3902 GCA_964597375.1 uncultured Myxococcales bacterium | reverse complement strand
GCGCCGGCGATTTTTCCGCCGGCCGAAACCATTGCGTGACAGGTAGTTAGCGCTGCAGGCTTGCGCCGTGCGGACAAAGAGCGTAAAAAAAGCGAAAGTCGTTTCGAGCAGCGACTCGATTTCCCGTGAGTGACACGATTCAAACGGCGGCGATCATCTCGACCGGCGACGAAGTCGTCGGCGGGCGCACGGTCGATACGAACGCGGCGTTCATTGCCGAGCGACTCTCCTCGCTGGCGATCGAGACGGTGTGTGTCCTGGCCGTCGGCGACTACAGCGAGCGCATCGAATGGGCCTGGCGGCGTGCCGCCGAGCAAGCCGATCTGATTGTCTCGACCGGAGGTTTGGGCCCGACGGCCGACGATCTGACGACCGAGACCGTCGCTCGCGTGGCCGGCGTCGACCTGGTTCTCGACGAAACGCAGGCCGAACGCATCCGGCAGGTGTTCGCGCGCGTGGGGCGGCCGATGCCCGACAACAACCTGCGGCAGGCGATGATTCCGGCCGGGGCCGAGGTCATCGACAACGACTTGGGGACGGCCCCCGGCTACCGGCTGGTGATCGATACGGGAGGCCGGCGGGTCTACGGCGTCGTCCTGCCGGGCGTTCCGCGCGAGATGAAAGCAATGATCGACGAGCGCGTGCTGCCGTGGCTGGCCTCCATGCAAGACCACGACCGGCACGTTCTGTCGCGTACGTTTCAAACCTTCGGCATGAGCGAGTCGGCCGTCGACGAGGCGCTGCGCGATCTCATCGATCCATCCGAGGGCCGCGTGGCCTTTCGCGCTAGTTTCCCTCAGATCTCGGTGCGCCTGACTGTCACCGGCAACGAAGAAGACGCCCGCCGCCGGCTGTCCGAGCTCGGTGACCGGATCGCCGAACGCCTTGGACCGGCGGTGATCGCCGAAGGCGAGACGACCATGGAGGAGGTCGTCGGAGACCTGCTGCGGCGCGCGGGTAAGACGCTGGCTACCGCCGAGTCGTGTACCGGTGGCCTCATCGGCAATCGCATTACGAACGTCGCTGGAAGTTCGGATTATTACGCGGGTGGGATTGTCGCCTACAGCAATGATTTGAAAAAAAGCCTCCTGGGTGTGTCGCGCTCGACGCTGGCGATGTTCGGCGCGGTGAGCGAAGAGACCGCGTGCGAGATGGCCAGTGGCGCCCGGCGCGCCACCGGCGCCGACATCGCCGTGGCCACTACTGGAATCGCCGGCCCCGGCGGCGGCACCGAGGAGAAACCGGTTGGTACAGTCGCTGTGGCATTGGCTGCGGGCGAGGGCGACTCGGAAAACGTACGCTCGAAGACGTACCGGCTCTGGGGAAACCGGGAGTGGGTCAAAGTACTGACATCGCAAGTCGCGCTCGACTGGGTACGGCGCTACCTCGTGGGCCTCGATCCCCTCGATTCGGGGTTCGGGCGGCGGGCGCCGAGGAGTTGACAGGTGGCCGTGCGTTGTTTCGTGGCTCTGAGCGTTTCGCCCGACGTCGTCGGCAGGATCGAACCGGCTGTCGCCGAGCTCAGGAAGGCGGCCGAGCGAGCCGGCAGCCGCGTCGCCTGGAGCAGGCCCGAAGGCTGGCACGTGACGCTCAAGTTCCTCGGCGAGATCGACGAGGATCGCGTGATGGAAGTACGCCGTGCCCTGGCGGCCCTTGCTACCGGCGGAGCGCCGATCGAGCTCGAGGCCGTCGGCACGGGGACGCTACCGCGGCGCGGAACGCCTCGTGTTCTGATCGTCATGGTTCGAGGCGGCCGGCCGCTGCTCGAGCTGGCTGCTGCGGTCGAGGACGGGCTGAGCGCTCTGGGGTTCGCCCGGGAGCGGCGGCCGTTCGTCGGGCACCTGACGGTGGGTCGCGTTCGCGATGCCCGCGGCTGGCGGCGCTGGGAAGCCGCCGTCCGCAAGGGCGAAAGGACGCCGTTCGGCAAGTGGACGGCCACGGCCGTGGGCCTGTATCGCAGCGAGCTCGGCAGTGGCCCGGCGCGCTACAGCTTGATCGAGGAATATCCGCTCGGCGGCGGCGTGCGTGCGGGTGCTGGTGGCTAGCCGACGGGCGGCCGATGGCGACCAGGGGCGAACTTGCACATGCGGCGGCAGATGACGGCTGGCCAACCGGTGACCGGCGGCCGATGGCGGCGGGAACGAGGAGTCGCGTGCGGAGTGTGGAGGCGGCTGACACGGGCGG
>CAZQYE010000238.1:0-1618 GCA_964597375.1 uncultured Myxococcales bacterium | reverse complement strand
GACAAAGGAACGGATGGCGCGTTGGTAGATGACGCGGCGACCGAGGGAGGAGGCAGAAGCGATGGCACTGGAAGAAAGACAGAAAGCGCTCGAGCTGGCGGTGACGCAAATCGAGAAGCAGTTCGGCAAGGGGTCGATCATGCGACTGGGCTCGGATGCCGAGGTGATCGACGTTCCGAGCATCTCGACGGGTTCGCTGGGACTCGACGTGGCCCTCGGCGTTGGAGGATTCCCGCGCGGCCGCGTGGTCGAGATCTACGGCCCGGAGTCGACCGGTAAGACGACCCTGGCCCTGCATGCGGTGGCCGAAGCGCAAAAGCAGGGCGGGATCGCCGCGTTCGTCGACGCCGAGCACGCCCTCGACGTCGGCTACGCGCGCAAGCTCGGCGTGCGCACGGCGGACCTGCTGATTTCGCAACCCGACAGTGGCGAGCAGGCGCTCGAGATCGCCGAGACGCTCGTGCGCAGCGGCGCCATCGACATTCTGGTCGTCGACTCGGTGGCGGCGCTCGTCCCGCGGGCGGAGATCGAAGGCGAAATGGGCGACTCGCACATGGGGTTGCAGGCCCGTTTGATGTCGCAGGCGTTGCGAAAGCTGACCGGTACGATCTCGCGCTCGAACACGCTGGTCATCTTCATCAACCAGATTCGGATGAAGATCGGCGTGTTCTTCGGCAACCCGGAGACCACGACGGGTGGCAACGCGCTGAAGTTCTACGCCTCGGTTCGCTGCGACATCCGCCGGAAGGAATCGATCAAGCGTGGAGACCAGGTGATCGGCAACCGTGCCAAGGTACGTGTGGTCAAGAACAAGGTCGCGCCGCCGTTCCGCGAGGCGGAGTTCGACATTCTCTACGGCATGGGGATCAACCACGCCGGTGAGGTGCTCGATCTGGCCACCGAGTTCGGCATCGTCGAAAAGAGTGGGAGCTGGTACTCGTACGGCGAGGAGCGCCTCGGCCAGGGCCGCGAAAACGCTTGCGAATTCCTGCGCGAGAACGCCAAGTTGGCGGCTGAGATCGAGAGCAAGCTGCGCCGGGAGCTTGGTCTGGCCGCGCCGGCGGCCGAGCTGAGCGTGGTCGAAGGAGGCGCCGACGGCGAGAAAAAGACGCCCGAGGACGCCGCCGCCAAAAAAGCGCGCGCGGCCAAGTAAGTTGCCCCGCAGGGCGGGCCTGCGCGGGGCGGGCCCGCCCGATGGGGCGCCGGACTGCGGCGTTGCCCGCGGCGAGCCGCTTTGGGTTGCAGCGCGGGCAGGCGGCTGCCCAGCGGGTGTGACTTGCGCGCCGTTTCCTAGTAAGCAAATCGGCTCGATATGCGCGGCAGCGAGGTACGAGCCAGCTTTCTCGACTTCTTCAAGGCGCGGGACCACCTGATCGTCCCCAGTGCGTCCTTGGTTCCGGCGGGCGACCCGACGCTGATGTTTACCAACGCCGGGATGGTCCAGTTCAAGGACGTGTTCCTGGGGCTTGCCGATCCGCCCCATCCCCGCGTGGCCGACAGCCAGAAGTGCCTGCGGATTTCGGGCAAGCACAACGATCTCGAAGAAGTAGGCCGCGACACCTACCACCACACGTTCTTCGAAATGCTCGGGAACTGGTCGTTCGGCGACTACTACAAG
>CAZQYE010000237.1:0-3907 GCA_964597375.1 uncultured Myxococcales bacterium | reverse complement strand
GCCTCGACCCGCTGCTCAACCAGGCCGCCAAGTTTCGCTACATGTTCGGCGGCAAGGCGCGGGTGCCGCTCACCGTGCGAACGTCGATCGGCGCGGGCGTGCGCTCGGCCGCGCAGCACTCGCAAACGCTCTACTGGATGACGACGGGAATTCCGGGTCTCAAGACCGTCTGTCCTGCAACCCCCGAGGACGCCAAGGGGCTGCTGCTCGCCTCGATCCGGGACGACGACCCAGTGGTGTTCTGCGAGCCCAAATCGATGATGTTCACGATGGGCAACGTACCCGAAGGCGACTACGAAGTGCCGATCGGCAAGGCGCGAATCGCGCGCGAGGGATCCGACGTCACGCTCGTTGGCATCGGCCGGACGGTACAGATGTGTCTCGATGCCGCGCAGACGCTCGAGGGCGAAGGCACGAGCGCCGAGGTGATCGACCTGCGCTCGCTGCAGCCGATGGACGAGGAGGCGATCCTCGAGTCGCTCGGCAAGACTGGCCGCCTGGTGGTCGCCGACGAGGCGACACCGCGCTGCGGGATCGCCAGCGACATCGCCGCGCTGTGTGTCGACAAGGGATTCGACCTGCTCGACGCCCCGGTCCGGCGGGTTACCGCCCCGCACTCACCGGTTCCCTTCAGCGACTTGCTCGAGGATGCCTACATGCCGTCGGCCCAAAAGATCGTCGACGCCGTGAACTCGCAGGCTTGACAGGGATAAGCACCTTTTCCAAGTGCTTGAAAAACAAGCGGTCGGTTGCCTGGAGGCAGGTCCTTGGTAAGAAGAACCGGGGGAGCAGTTCACACGTGGGCGTGGCGCGCAAGAATTGGTGCCGGTCGATCGCCAGCGGCCTGCTGGCCGTCGCCATCGTAACGGCGCCCGGTGCGGGCGCCGTATCGCTCTTGCGAAATCCTTCTCACTCTCACCGATGCCACTGCGAACGGGCGCACGGCCCCGGCACTTGTCACTGCCAGGGACTGCGTGCCCGCGCCTGTGGCTGCCACCACGGTGGCCGCGACGCAGCGGTCTCTCTCGACCATGCGCTGCCGTTGGCGCCACTATCGGCTGGAAGCAGGCCGCTGATCTCGGGCCGGCTTTCAACAGGCGCACATGCTCCGGCAAGCCCGGTGATTTCGCTCGACCCGCCTCCTCCCAGAAGCGTCTGACGCCTGGCGCTGAGCGCCCCACAGACAACTTGACGGTCTGATCGTGCGGGGTGCGGCCGTGCGGCCGTGACCAGGCGCGTGTGCCGCGCAACTGTAATGCGCGTGCGACAGCGTGTTCACTCCGCTGTTCACCATCGCGCGGCGCATCAGTGGCGCCGCAGAACCGTCACAGACCGTCTCAGACGTGGAGCAAGACTGCCAGCCTGCACGGCTGCACGGCGGTATTTGCCGGCCCGGGCTCGCGCTCGGATCTCAGCCGCATGCGGAGCGGCAGGCGTTGGCCCAACGCAAAAGGGCGGAGGATTCAATGAAACGCAGGATGATCGAGTCAAGAAAACAATCGACGTTGTTTCGTCCGTGGACGCTGGCGCGCATAGCCCTCGTGGCGCTCGCGCTGTTCCCAGGCAATGCGCTATCCAGCGATATCACCGACGCGCCCAAGGACGTCGAACAGCTTACCGTCGTTGGATATAGGCTCCCGGTCGTCGCCGGGCTGTCGGCCGATCCGCTTACGACAACACCATTGCCCGATGCGGCCGAGCTACTCGGCCGCTTGCCCGGCGCGGCGGCGGCCCCCAACGGCCCGCTGACGGGAATTGCCGTCTACCGAGGCAGCATGGGTCGTCGGATACATACCGAGGTCGACGGAATCGAAGTTGAGCCCGTCGGCCCCAACCGGATGGACACTCCACTGGGCTACTCCGCAGCAAGCCAAGTCGAAACCGTTCGCTTGTACCGCGGCATCGCACCGGTAAGCTCAGGCATCGAAACGTTCGCCGGCGCCGTCTCGCTGAAGACTCAAACCGTCGGTTTTGCCACCGGCGAACACTGGGTCGTCCGTAGCAGGGCCGGTGGTGGCGTCTCACGCTCTGGATCGGCAACGAGTGCCGACGTTTCGTTCAGCGCCGCGGACCGCAAGCATCGTTTGCAGCTCGCATGGAGCCGCGAGCGTGGCGGCGACGTCGACTTCGCTGGCGGCACGATCCGGCCAAGTCAGCACGAGAGAGAGACGCTCCTCGCAAGAGCAGGATGGCTCAGGGGAGCAAGCGAAATCTCGTTCGACTACCGGCGTCTACACATCGGCCACACCGGCACACCGGCACTGCCAATGGACATCCTGTTCGTGCGCTCCGACCTCGCGAGACTCGGCTACTCGCGGTCCTTCGGTGACACACTGATACGAGCCGACTTCACCGTAAGCGACTCGCGGCACGCGATGGCGAACGTCGGACTGCGGCCGGCTCCCGCTCCAATGATGCAGCGCCGGTCGGATCCTTCGGGCAACCTCGTCGGCTGGCGGCTGGAAGCACTCAGGACGGCTCGGGCCGCAGACTGGCATCTCGGCGTCGACGGCGATTACGCAACGCACGATGCCGACGTCCGTAATCCCGCCAGCGACGCGTTTTTCGTCGATGCGTTTCGCAGCGCGGTGCGCCTGCGCCAGGGTGCGTTCGTAGAATACGGGCGTCGCTTCGGCTCCGGCGTGCGCATAGACGCCGGCCTGCGCTATGCCGCCGTTTTCACCGATGCAGGGCGCGTCGATACGTCGATGAACACACCACCGGTGGTGCAACTCCTCAACCGCTTCAATGCAAGCGACCGCTCGCAAGTAGATCACCACATCGACTGGGTCGTTACCGCTACTGTACCAGCCGGAACCGCGCTGGAGCTGCGCCTCGAGGCCGGGCGCAAGACCCGCTCACCGAGTTACCAGGAACGCTACCTGTGGATTCCGCTCGAGATCACCGGAGGTCTTGCCGACGGCAACAATTACATCGGCACGGTCGGCCTGCGACCCGAGGTCGCGCACGAAGCCGATGTCGGACTGACCTGGCGTGCCGGGCCTCTGTTGATTTCGCCACAGGCTTTCTATCGCCGGATCGACGACTACATTCAGGGAATCCCGGCGACCGATCCCGACGTCCTGGCAGCCAGCGCAATGACGGGCGACCCCACGCCTCTTCGCTTCGCCAACGTCGATGCCGAGGTCTACGGCGTCGACAGCAACTGGTTGATCACCCTGGACCGTAGCTGGTCGCTTTCTGGATCGGCCGCCTTCGCCCGCGGTCGCAGGCGCGACAGCGGGGACGACCTGTTTCGGATTGCTCCACCCAATGGTTCCATCGCACTCGCCTACCGAGGAGAGCGATGGTCCGGGGTGCTCGAATCGATCGTGTTCGCCCCACAGCGAAACGTATCGAAGACCAACGGGGAACGTCGCTCCCCCGGGTACGCCGTATTCAACCTACGGTCGGCAGTCCGGCTGGGCAAAGCGTTCGAGCTCCGCGCCGGCGTCGAGAACCTGCTCGACCGCCGCTACCGGCCGCACCTGGCGGGGATCAACCGCGTCGCCGCCAGCGACGTGGCGGTCGGCGATCGGCTGCCCGGCCCGGGCCGCAATGCCTATCTGCGCGTCCAAGCCAGTTGGTAGGGACTTGACAGGGATAAGCACCTTTTCCAAGTGCTTGAAAAACAAGGGAACCGAGCGGAGAAATCCGGCCTTTCGCCGACACGGGGCCGGCGGATTTTCCCCTTGCAAGCAAGCGGCGATTTTTTGTACACTTTGTATGCCCGTCTCTAACCGGCCAACCGCGGAGGGAAGCCAATGAAACAGAGGTTTGCGCCTACGTTGGGAGTCGCCGTCGCGATCATCCTGGTCGCCGGACTTTGCCTGCCGGCGCCTTCGAGTGCCGGCACGGCCGAGTGCCTGCGCCGAATCGATAAGGTCGCGGTGGCGTTCGCAAAGAA
>CAZQYE010000236.1:0-3912 GCA_964597375.1 uncultured Myxococcales bacterium | reverse complement strand
TCGCTGGCCGGGGTGTTCTCGATGCGGATTCTCAAGGGCATCGGCGCCCAGGCGGCGTTGCGCTATTCGACGTTCATTGCCGCGGGTCTGTTCCTGCTCGTCGCGTTCATGGTCGTGGCGGCCAGCCCGGTGACGACGAAAGTCTGGCTGGCGGTGCTGATCGGTACGGTCGGTGGGATCGCGATCGGGCTGATCACCGAGTACTACACCTCGGCGGGACCGGTACGGCGCATTGCCGAGGCCTCGAAGACCGGGTCGGCGACGAACATCATTCACGGGTTGGCCGTGGGGCTGGAGAGCTGTGCGCTACCGCTCTTGGTGATCTGCGCCAGCATCTACATTTCCAACGCGGTCGCCGGACTGTACGGGATTGGGGTTGCGGCCGTCGGAATGCTCGCCACCGTCGGTGTGACGATGACGGTGGATGCCTATGGTCCGGTCGCCGACAACGCGGGCGGCATTTCGGAGATGGCCGAGCTCGGTCCCGAGGTTCGTAAGGTGACCGATGGCCTGGACGCGCTTGGAAACACGACGGCGGCGATCGGCAAAGGGTTTGCGATCGGCTCGGCGGCGCTCACGGCACTGGCGTTGTTCTCGGCGTATGCCATGGCCGTCAACCACGCCCGCACGGCGGCCCACTCGAGCTTGGGCCCGCTCAAGATCGCCATTACCGATCCGAAAGTCGTCGTCGGCTTGTTCCTCGGCGGCGTGCTTCCGTTCTTCGTTGCGGCGCTGACGATGACATCGGTCGGGCGCGCGGCCGGCCAGATGGTGACCGAGATTCGCAGGCAGTTCCGCGAGATCCCGGGACTCCTAGAGGGCAAGGAAGGCGCCAAGCCCGACGCCGCACGCTGCGTGGACATTTCGACGCAGGCGGCGCTCAAGGAGATGATCGCGCCCGGGCTGACGGCCGTCATTTCGCCGGTGGTCGTTGGAACGTTGCTGGGTGCCGAGGCGCTCGGCGGGATGCTCGCCGGGGCGACACTCGCCGGTGTCCTGCTCGCGTTGATGATGGCCAACGCAGGCGGTGCCTGGGACAACGCCAAGAAGGCGATCGAGAAAGGCGAGATTCCGGGCGAGCAGAAGGGCTCGGAAGCCCACCATGCAGCGGTCGTGGGCGATACGGTCGGCGATCCGTTCAAGGATACGGCGGGTCCGTCGATGAACATCCTGATCAAGTTGATGTCGATCGTGTCGCTGGTCATTGCTCCGCTGTTGGTGTGACGCGAACCGAAGAACGAGGAGTACTCATGCGGCCATACGAAACACTCATCGTGCTCAGTAACGAGCTTGGAGACGGCCAGCAGGCGCTGCTCGAGCGACTGCACGGCGTCATTCAAGCCGGGGGTGGCAGGATCGACGCCAGTCGTGACTGGGGAAACCGTCGCCTGGCCTACCCGATCCGCCGCCAGAGCGACGGGCACTACTACCTGATCGAGTACCAAGCGGAACCTCCCGTAGTCCAGGAGCTCGAGCGGACCTTGCGAATTTCCGATGGCGTGTTGCGCTACCTAAGTGTTCAGCAGGAGCACACCGGCCTGCCCGAGCCCAAGGCAGCCACGCCGCGCCGGGAACGCGAGGATGTTCCCCTCAGCGAGCTTCGCTCGGCGGCGCCGCAGCCGGCCGCGCAAGCCGGCGAGGCGTCGGCGGAAAGCCGAGAACCGGCGGAGGCCGGCGCCGCGGCGCCTTCGGGCGGCGGTGGAGAGGCCTCGGCGCCCGAGGGGGCGGCAACCGAAACCGGCGGCGACGCCTTGGCGGGCGCGGACGCAGAAACCGACACCGGCGGCGACGCGTTGGCATCCGAGGGTACAGAGACCAAGACCGACGGAGGTGAGCAGTCATGAGCGAGCAATCGACTCAGTCGCAACCGGCGGCGGATCCGCGAGGCGCGCGGAGCGGCGGTGGTAGGCCACGGCGCCGATTTCGACGCGGCCGGCGCAAGGTTTGCCGGTTTTGCGCCGACAAGACGCTGCCGCTCGACTACAAGTGGGCGCACGTGCTCGAGGATTTCATCAGCGAGCGCGGGCGGATCGTGCCCGCTCGTACTACCGGAACGTGTGCGAAGCATCAGCGCCGGCTGAAGCTGGCAATCAAGCGCGCGCGCAACGCCGCGTTGCTGCCTTATACGAGGGGGTAACGATGGAGGTCATTCTTCGCGAGGACGTTCCCGGTCTTGGGATCATCGGCGAGGTAGTCAACGTCCGCCGTGGTTATGCAAGGAACTACTTGCTGCCGCGCGGCCTTGCCGTCGTCGCCGACCGGAGAAACATGAAGCGCTTGGAGCACGAACGCCGGATCATCGAGGCCAAGAAGGCACGCGAGCGGGGAGCGCACGAGGCGCTGGCGGCACGGCTGGAAACGCTCGAGCTCGAAGTCGAGGCGCGTGCGGGCAAGACGGGCAAGTTGTTCGGTTCGGTGACGAACCTCGACATCCACCGTTTGCTCGCCGAGAAAGGCTACGAGATCGACCGCCGGCGTATCGAGCTGCGCGACCCGATCAAGGAAATCGGCGAGTACGAGGTTCCCATCCGCGTCGGCCAGGACGTGGGGGCGACGGTGAAGCTCGTAGTGCGGCCGTTGGGTGGCGTTCTCGAAGGCGAAGCCGAGTCGCCGGAGGAGCCCGGTGCCGGCGCAGGCCGTCAGGAGGAATCCGAAAGGACCGAGGCCTCGGCCGAGGGGGCCGCTTCCGCCGAGTCCGGCAGTGAGTCGGTTGCCGGGGCCGAAGAAAGCGAAGTCCCCAAAACCGACGGCTAGACGGCGACGGCACGATCGCTGGAGGCCCGGCGGTGAAGATTGGATTGGTCGGTTTCGCGGCCGCCGGAAAATCGACGGTGTTCTCCGCTCTCACGACCGTCGATCCGTCGTCGGGCCGAGGCGGGCTCGGGACGATCCGGGTGCCGGACGACCGCGTCGATGCCCTTGCGGCCCTGTGCCATCCACGCAAGACGACGTACGCGGAGATTACCTTCGAAGACTATCCGACCGGTGCCTTCGGCCCAAGGGGGCGCGGGCTGACCCCGGCCGTGCTCGGCGACATGCGTACGCTCGACGTTCTCGCCGAGGTCGTCGACGCGTTTTCGACGAGTGCGGGCGATGCGGCTGCGGCCGTCGCGGACTTCCGAGCCGAGCTGCTGCTGAGCGACCTCGCCGTCGTGGAAAAGCGGCTCGACCGCCTCTCGCGCGAGCGGGGCGATCCCCGCGAGGAAGAGGTTCTGAGACGTTGTCGGGAGGCCCTCGAAAACGACCGCGAGCTGCGCACCCTCGACTTGACCGGCGACGATCGCGAACGCCTCTCGGGATTTCGATTCCTCACGCTCAAGCCACGGATCGTCGTATTCAACGTTGCCGAGGACGAAGCCGGGCGCGAGGCCTCGGAGTTCTCCGAGCGACTTGTCGACTGGAACCTCGAGGTCGTCGTGATGAGTGCCCCGATCGAAGCCGAGCTGGCCCGCATGCAGCCGGAGGAAGCGGCCGAGTTTCTTGCCGACCTCGGACTCGATGAAGGCGCCCGCGACCGCTTCGTAGCGGCATGCTATCGGATGCTCGACCTCATCACGTTTCTCACCGCCGGAGAAGACGAAGTCCGTGCGTGGCCGATTCGCCGCGGAACCACCGCGGTAGAAGCCGCGGGAAAGATTCATACGGACATCGCCCGGGGATTCATCCGCGCCGAGGTGATTCGTATCGAGGACTATCTCGAGTGCGGCGGCGAGGCGGCGTGCCGCAAAGCGGGCAAGCTAGCCACGCACGGCAAGGACTACGAGATGTGCGACGGCGATGTCGTGCATTTTCGCTTCAACGTCTGAACGTAGGCGACGTGCGCCGGCCGATGAGGCGGGCGATCGGCGGACACCGAGCCGGGGCCGGGAACGGGGCCGGGCCGGGTCAAGAAAAGCGGATACGGTTGAGGCC
>CAZQYE010000235.1:0-3918 GCA_964597375.1 uncultured Myxococcales bacterium | reverse complement strand
CCGTCGGCGAGTTGATCGATGCGGATGCGTGCGCCGCCTGGTTGCCGCATCGGCACCGCATGGCCCACAAGGGAGAGCTCGGCCACGTGCTCATCGTCGGTGGATCGCTTGGAAAATGCGGCGCCGTCCTGCTCGCCGCCCGTGCTGCGCTGCGCGGGGGCTCCGGTCTGGTCACGATGGCGGTTCCGGACATCGTCGCCGCTCAGGCGGACACATCGCTGGTCGAGGCAATGACGTTGGCGCTGCCGGCAACCTCCGAAGGAGAACTGGCCGGGAGTGCCTGGCGCCGTCTGTCCTCGCAGGCTGCTCGTTTCGACGCAGCCGTGGTCGGGCCGGGAATGGGTACGGGCCGCGGCGCGGCTGCACTCGCCCTGGGAATGATCGAGTCGTTCGGCGGTGCGTTGGTGATCGACGCGGACGCCCTGAACGTACTGGCGTCGGACCGCAAAACGGCGGCCGCGGCCTTCGCCGAACGCGCCCGCGCGGGTCTGGGCCCGATCATCGCAACCCCGCATCCCGGGGAGATGGGGCGGCTACTCGGGCGATCTTCGGCTTCGGTCCAGGAGGATCGCCTCGACGCCGTCCGCCGATTCTGCAGCGACTACGCGGCGACCGTCGTCCTCAAGGGAGCGGGATCGATCGTTTCAGACGGCAGGCGCACCGGATTCAACACCTCCGGCAACCCCGGGATGGCCAGCGCGGGTATGGGAGACGTCCTCGCGGGTCTGGTCGCGACGTTCGCCGTCCAGCGGTCCGACCCGTTCGAAGCCGCTGCGCTGGCAACCTTCATACACGGTGCGGCGGGAGACCTTCTCGCCGAGCGCCGCAGAGCGCCTGGATTTCTGGCCGGTGAAGTCGCCGACGCGGTGCCCGATGCCGTGGCCGCCATCGCAAAGACGCTGCCGGCGTGAACCAGGTCTGGACTCTGGAATCGGCCCGCGAGGAGCAAACCCAGGCCGCCGGGCGCCTGCTGGCGCAGCAGCTTCCGCCGGCGGCCGTCGTCGGTCTCGTCGGCCCGCTCGGCGCGGGTAAGACGTGCTTCGCGAGGGGGGTCGCCGAGGCCCACGGGATCGACCCGCGCCAGGTGACCAGTCCGACATTCGTCTACCTCGTCGACTATCCGGGGCGCAGCGGCCCCGTGGCGCACGCGGATCTCTACCGGTTCGCCGGGCTCGATGGTCAGGCGCGCGCCAGGGCGATCGATGGAATCGGCCTGATCGATACCTTCGCCGAAGCCCGTGTGACCGTCGTGGAATGGTGGGAGTACTATGAGGGGCCCCCGCCGCACTCCCTCGCGGTTGTTGAGTTTGTGCCAGGAAAAGCCGACCATAGGCTGATTCGTTTTTCCTTCCGCGGGCTCGACGGCGCCGCAATCGGGGCGGCCGTGGGCGCGAGGAGAGAACGAGAGTGAGCCAATGGCACAGCCGCAGCGGATCGTGCAAAAATACGGCGGCACTTCTCTGGCCGGCGCCGACCGGATTCGTGCAGTCGCCGACCGGGTCGCAGTCACCCGCCGGGACGGCCACGAAGTGGTCGTCGTGGTATCGGCGATGGCGGGCGAAACGGACCGCTTGCTCCAACTGGCGGCAGAGATCGCCGATCGTCCCAGCGATCGCGAACTAGACGTCCTGCTGGCAACGGGAGAGCAGGTGACCAGTGCGCTGCTCTCGATGGCGCTCCACGAACGCGGCATCGACGCAGTGTCGCTGCAAGGACACCAGATTCGAATCCAGACGGATTCCTCGTACGGGCGGGCGCGGATCCGCTCCATCGACGTGTCCCGAGTAGAGCAGGCTCTGGCCGAAGGGCACGTCGTGGTCGTCCCCGGGTTTCAGGGAGTCGACGAGAAGCACAACATCACGACGTTGGGCCGCGGCGGATCCGATACGACGGCGGTCGCGCTGGCGGCGGCGCTGTCGGCCGCCTACTGCGAGATCTACACGGACGTGGACGGCGTGTACACGACCGACCCGCGCATCTGCCCCGATGCGGTCAAGCTCGAGCGCATCTGCTACGACGAAATGCTCGAACTAGCGAGCCTCGGCGCGAAAGTTCTGCAGATTCGCTCGGTCGAATGCGCCAGCCGCTATCAGGTTCCCGTTCACGTGCGGTCGAGCTTTCACCGAGGCGACGGAACTTGGGTGGTTCCGGAGGATCAAATCATGGAAGAAATGCTGGTATCCGGCGTTGCGTACGACAAGGACCAGGCGAAGGTCACGCTGCAGGGTGTCCCCGACCGACCGGGACTCGCGGCCGCGGTATTCGGGCCGCTGGCCGAAGAGGGAATCGTCATCGACATGATCGTCCAGAACGTCAGCGCCGACGGTCGCACGGACCTGACGTTCACTGTCGCCAAGAAAGACCTCGCCAGGGTAGAAAAGTCGATCTCGAGTCTCGCCAGTAACATCGGAGCGCGCGGCGTCATCGTCGGAGCCGAAGTAGGCAAAGTCTCCGTGGTCGGCCTCGGCATGCGAAACCACGCCGGCGTCGCGGCCCGCATGTTCGAGATCCTCGCGGCCAAACAGATCAACATCCAAATGATCTCTACCTCGGAGATCAAGATCTCCGTCGTCGTGGACGTCGATCAGGTCGATACCGCCGTGCGTGCGCTACATGCGGAGTTCATCGACGCCGAGAGTACGGATAACGAGACAGCGGAGCGCGGCGCATGACGTCGAAGCGAGTAGAAATCTACGATACGACCCTGCGCGACGGCAGTCAGGGTGAAGGGGTCAGCTTCAGCGTCAAGGACAAGCTCGCGATCACCGAGCGGCTCGACCAGCTCGGAATCGGGATCATCGAAGGCGGCTGGCCCGGAGCGAACCCTCGAGACACGGAGTTCTTCGAGTCGGCTCGTTCGCTCAAGCTCAAGAAGGCAAGGCTCGCCGCGTTCGGCATGACCGCCCGGCCGGGACGCCGGCCGAGCGAAGATGCTGGCGTGCGGGCACTGGTCGCAGCCGAAACCCCCGTCGTGACGATCGTCGCCAAGACGTGGGATAAGCAAGTCAAGGATGCGCTTCGCATCGGGCTCGATGCGAACCGCGAGCTGATTGCCTCGACGGTTCGCTATCTGGCAGGGCGCGTGGACACGGTCATCCTCGATGCCGAGCACTTCTTCGACGGCTATCTGTCGAACCCGGCCTACGCTCTGGCGTGCGTGAAGACGGCGGTCGACGAAGGCGCGAAGGTCGTATGCTTGTGCGACACTCGCGGTGGGTCCTTACCGGCGCTCATCTCGGACGGTGTCCGTGCGGCCGCAGAGATGGATGCGGTGATCGGCATCCACTGCCACAACGACGCCGGGTTGGCGGTGGCCAACTCACTGGCGGCCGTGGAAGCCGGCGCGCGCCAAGTGCAGGGTACGATCAACGGATTCGGCGAGCGCTGCGGCAACGCGAACCTCTGCGCGATCATCCCGAGCCTGCAATTGAAGATGGGCTACCGCTGCATGACTGCGGCCCAACTGCGCAAGCTGACGGAAGTGTCGCGCTTCGTCTTCGAAACCGCGAACATCGAACCGGACAAACAGCAACCGTACGTCGGCCGCGCGGCGTTTGCGCACAAGGGCGGGCTGCACGTTTCGGCGATTCGCCGCAGTCGCGAGAGTTATGAACACGTCGACCCGGCTCTCGTCGGGAACGAACAGCGAGTGCTGATCTCGGACTTGGCCGGCCGGAGCAGCCTCGAGGTCAAGGCAAAGCAGTTGGGCCTCGACGTGGAGGGACGGGCCGACGAGCTCGCGTCTCTGCTCACGCACGTCAAGGAACTCGAAAAGACCGGGTTTCAGTTCGAAGGCGCCGACGCGTCGCTGGAGCTGCTGCTGCGAGCCAACCTCAAGGCCAAAGAGCGTTTCTTTCGCTTGATCGGTTTTCGCGTGATCGACGAGAAACGCAACGAAGAAGAACCGACGCGTTCCGA
>CAZQYE010000234.1:0-3933 GCA_964597375.1 uncultured Myxococcales bacterium | reverse complement strand
AACGACTGCGACGGCACGGTCGACGAAGGCGGCAACGCCCTGTGCGATGATCACAATCCCTGCACAGCCGACACGTGCAACGGGAGCGGCGGCTGCGCGCACTTAGATGCCCAAAACCTTTCCTGCTGCGGCGCCGGCCAGGTGTGCTGGTCGGGCGCCTGCACCCCGGCGCCGGCCGAAACCTGCGACGGCGCAGACAACGACTGCGACGGCACGATCGACGAGGGCGGCAACGCTCTGTGCGACGACCACGACTCGTGCACCATCGACACGTGCAACGGAACCGGCGGCTGTAGCCACGTATTCGATCCCATCTGCCAGTGAAGACGCGGCGTGTTTTGCGCCGGTATGGACGAGAAGCGAACGATCCCGGCAGCGCAGGCGCTGGCCGTGCGCGCCGCGCGTGGGCCGAGCGGGGCGTCAGACCTCAGTCTACGTCGTCGTCGACCTCGTCCTCGTCTTCTTCATCCTCGTCGTCCGCTCGATCTGCGTAATCGTCGGCTACTACGTAGTGATCGGCGGCATCGTCGGCAAGCTCTTGGCCGGCAGCCACGTCGCCGTCGTCTAAGTACTGCGACGCCTCGGCTGCCTCCTGGTCCGCCGTCTGCTCGTGCCAGTTGCCAGCATCGAGATCCGCCACATCGTCCTCCGCTTGCGTCACCTCGAGCCCATGATCGTCGAAGACGCCGGCGAACCACGTGTCATCCGTGTGCGCAGCCTGCGACAGCTCCGCTTGCGCCTCCCTGGCATGGTCGCGAGCCTCATCGAGATCGCCTCTGTCGATGGCGTCTTGCTCGGCGTGCTGGAGCTCTTCCGCCCTCGCCTCATGATCGGCCACGGCGCGGGCGTCGTCGAGCAGGATGTCGTAATCCTGAGCGTCGAGGTCCGCAGTCGACTCGGCATCCTCGATGGCTTCGATCACGTCGTCTTGCACCTCGTCGGGCAGAGCAGCGATCTCGCTCTCGATGTCGCCCGCAGCATCGACGGAAGAGGCTTCCTCACCGCTCAGATCCTCGTGCCCACCGTCCGCGGCCGCTGCGTCCTGGCCCTCCTGCTCGGAGTAGGCGTCGGGCTCTGAACCGTCGGATTCTTCCTCTTCCCCAGGGGCAGCCGACTCCTCGCCCTCCTGGTCGGAACCCTCCGGCGTCGCTGCCGCGGACGAATCGATGTCCTGGGCTTCATCGGCGGCGTGCTCTTCCAACACCGCCTGTTCTCGATCTTCGATGACCTGTTGTTCTTCTTCCCTCGCCTGCTCTTCGTGTTCCGCAGCGCCCGCCTGATCGAACCCTTCTGTCGTCTCCTGGAACGTCGACTGGAAGTCGTGCATCACGTCGACCAAGCCCGAGACGGCAGCAGCAACATCCGAACTAGCCCGCGCCGAGCCCGCTCTTTCGGCTTGCAAGCCCTGCACGACCTGAGCCACGCGTTCACCGACGTCCGGGTGCTCCTGAACGAACCGGGCGATCACGTCGCCCATGTCGCCGGAAGCGCCGGCACCCGCGTGCCCACTGGATTCTGCGCCTTCCGCTCCTTGCGCAGCGCCGGCGGCAGTCGCGCCACCCGAGTCGGCGCCAGCAGTTTCTCCACCGGCGGCGCCGGCGTCCTCGCCCAACTCCCCAAGGGATTCCAGGAAATCCGACGACAGCATTCCTTGCAGCCCATCGAGCATTCCGAGAGCATCGTCGCGGTCCGACGCAAACAAATCCGAATTCTCGATGACACCCCTCATCGCCGAGAGAGCATCCGCAACATCCCCGTCGTAATCGCGCAGGGCGCCAAGAGGCCCCGTCAGGCTCCCTTCGATTTCCGGATGCTCGGCTTCGATTCTCTCCACGACGTCCGCAAGCGCGTCGAGGCTCAGATGGTGCTCTTCGTTCTGCTCTCCGCCTGTCCCGCGCTGATCGGCGCCGGCGGTTTCTACGTCGGCGTCGGCGTCCTCGCCCAACGCCGCAAGGGATTCCAGGAAATCCGGCGACAGCATTCCTTGCAGCCCATCGAGCATTTCGAGAGCATCGTCGCGGTCCGACGCAAACAAATCCGAATTCTCGATGACATGCCTCATCGCTGAGAGAGCATCCCCGACGTCCCCGTCATAGTCCCGCAGGGCGCCGAGAGGCCCTGACAGCGTTCCCTCGATTTCCGGATGCTCGGCTTCGATCCTTTCGACGACGTCGGCAAGTTCACGGAAATTCACCATGAGCCTTCCCTCCTCGCCCGCCTCAGTCGCCCGGGGTCAACGTTTCCGGACCGGGCGCCGGCGGCCGGCGGGCTTTCACGGCCATGACTTTTCGACACTGCGGATTCGCGCAGCGAATCTTGACGACACTTCTTCCCTGCAACGCCGCTCGCGGAACGCGCATGGGCTGTTTGCAGACGACACAGATGATCCGGACCATGTCGCCAGCACGGCGCGGCTGCTGCGCCCCCGGCTCGGTAGACGTCGCCGGCAGCTCGAAGTCGGGCAGGTCTCGCGTCCAGTACGCGACGACTTCCCGCCAAGCGGCAAAGTCGGCGGATGCGGCGAACGCTCGGAGCAGCTTGAGCCGCCGCGCAATATAGGGGTTTGCGGTCATCATCCATTCAGAGACACGCATCGTTGCGTCGTCGCTCTCGTCTTCCTGCCGGCGCCAGGCGCTCTGACTGATCCGCCGATACAGGGGAAACGACTTGAGAGCCCACTGCATCAAGACGCGCTCGGCGACTTCCATGTCTCCCACAACCAGCAGCCCCGCTCGGTCCGCCGTCAGCTCGGAGTTGCGTTTCCACGCCATCAAGGGTGCCTGCACGGAGCTCTGGATGAGCTTTGCGGGGTTGAGAAACTCCATCACGCCGCCGCCGAGGATCGACCCGGCGTCGCGCCGCCCCCGGACCAGCTCGGTTACCGTTCGCCAAAGGGCATGACCGGCGCGCACGTGTCCCATCTCGCGCGCGACGACGAACAAAAGATCCTTGCCCCGGAGGTTGGCCAGCACACTGCCCAGCGACACGAACGCGTCCGTCTCGCTTCCAAACGTCATCGTGTCCCACAGATTCTGCCCCGAGACGTAGATCTCGGGCAGATGCGTCAAGCCGAGAATGCGCGCGGCGCGCACGGCAAGCGCGAACACATCGGGAAGTTGATCCTCGCTCAGGCGCACGCCGTTCACCGCCGCCTCGAGCCATGGCCGCCCTAGCCCCTCGGAGACCTTCCTAGCCGCCGCGCTGAGAGGTTGAATCGACTGAAGCCGAGCCATGACTTCGGCATCGGCCGGCCACAGGAACGCTTCCAAGCCAAGATCATAGCTCGCCGCGAGCGGGCGCAGCCAGCGGCAGCGCGCGCAGTAGACTTGCTCTGCCGCAAGACGCGACCCGTCGCCGCCGCAGGCCACGCATACGCCCGCCGGCCCCATGGAAAACTGCTCGGCGTTCTGCGGCGTCCCACAGTGAATGCAAAAGCGCGAGCCCGCCGCTACTGCCTCGCCGCAGGCGAGACAGCTCTGAGAAGCGCTTTGTCCGGAGGACACCGGATTGCCTCCCGGCGGAGAGCTAGAGCTCCTTTAGCAGCTCTGCTTTCTTGGCGTCGTACTCTTCCTGAGTAATGGCGCCGGCTTCACGGAGCGAAGCGAGCTGCTTGATCCGGTCGGCGATATTCGCCGACCCTGCTTGGGTACTCGAGGAATCAGCTGGCGTAGAGGTCGCCGTCGCGGCCTGGTTATTCGAGGCGCCGCCAGATGCATACGCCGGCGTCGCCGCCGCAGGCGAGCCCGCTTGGGACACGGCGTCAGCTCGAGGCAGCTTCTTGAGAATTTTCTCCGTCGTGTCGGTCGGAAACTTGCTCGCGAACTGCCACGCGTACAGTACCGCCATCATCAGCGCCAGCAGGATCAGCATCGAGCCGTAGACCGGCATCATCCATGAAAAGACGATTGCGCCCAGAATCGCCGAAGCCATGAT
>CAZQYE010000233.1:2076-3935 GCA_964597375.1 uncultured Myxococcales bacterium | reverse complement strand
CGATTCTTGCTGCGGCGCGGGACTCCTCGATGCGGCCGTCTAGTTCCTCCCCGCGCCGCAGCAAGAATCGTTTTTCCTGCTCGAGGGCCGAAAGCGCGGCGCGCCGCTCGTAGGTGTCCCGCCGCGCGCCTTCGAGGCGTTGCTCGAGCAGGAGGCGGGCGGCGCGGATCTGCTCGGCCTGCGCTTCACTCTCCTCGATGCCACGCCTGGCTTCGGCCTCGGCTGCTTGCAGCTCGCTGAGCCCACGGCGCTCCTCGTCGAGCGCGGCAGCGAGCTCGCGCAGCCTGCGGCCGGTAAGCGTCGCGTCGAGCTGGGCCTCCCGGGCCTTGAGTTCCTGGTAGCGGACGGCTCCGCGGGCCTGGCGCTTGAGGGTGGCGGCCTGGCGCTCGAGCTCGTGAATGATGTCGTTGACCCGAAGCAGGTTGTCCCGGGTACGCTCGATCTTGCGCTCCGCCGCGGCCTTGCGATTGCGGTACAGCGTCGTGCCGGCGGCCTCCTCGATGAAGCTCCGGAGCTCCTCGGGCTTGGCGTTGACGAGCTGGACGACCCGACCCTGCTCGATGATCGAGTAAGCGCGGTTGCCGACGCCGCTCCCCAGGAACAAGTCGGTAATGTCGCGCAGCCGGCAAGGCCGGCCATTGAGAAAGTACTCGGACTCTCCCGAACGATACAGACGCCGCCGGACCTCGATTTCCGGCGCGTCGCGGAGCAAGGCCGCAACGGCCGGCTCCTCTCCGTCTCCTTCTTCGGGAGTATGCAGGTGGGAAAGGCGCCCTTCGTTATCGAAGACGACGCTGACCTCGGCGAATCCCAGCGGCGGATGGCGCTCGTTGCCGGCGAAGATCAAGTCTTCCATCGTCTGGCCGCGCAGCTGCTTGGGGCTCTGCTCGCCCATGACCCAGCGAATCGCATCGACGACGTTCGACTTGCCGCAGCCGTTCGGGCCGACGATTCCCGTGACGCCCCGAGGAAACTCGAGGACCGTCCGTTCCATACACGACTTGAATCCGACTAATTGAAGCCGCTTGATCCTCAACGACTACCACTCCCCACCGCGATC
The DNA here is from genome assembly GCA_964597375.1 of uncultured Myxococcales bacterium. GTDB lineage: Bacteria > Desulfobacterota > Binatia > UBA1149 > SPBQ01 > CAZQYE01. Next base: position 2,875 of record CAZQYE010000233.1, on the reverse strand, counting down.
GCGGCCACCAGCGACAACGAATGCGAAAAGTATCCCACGGGGCGAGACGGTGTTCAAGATAACAGCGCCGGCCGTAGTCGCGGCAACGCGCCTATTCGGTCTGTAGCTCCACGTTCCAATAGGCGCCGTCGATGCCGGTGAGAAACGGACGCCACTCGCGGTAACAGGTGGCAGCGACGTTGCGAGCGACGAACGGCGGCCACGAAGGGCGTCTCGGGCGGCGTTGCAGTCGCATGCCCGCCTGTTCCGGAGTGCGGCCGCCCTTGCGGCGATTGCACTCGATACACGCGCACACGACGTTCTCCCACGTCGTGGTTCCGCCGAGTGCGCGAGGCACGACGTGGTCGAGGTTCAGCTCGCTGCGGGCTTTGCGGCGGCCGCAATACTGGCAGGTGTTGCGATCGCGCAAGAAGATGTTGTGGCGGCTGAACCGTACCTCGCGACGCGGCACCCGGTCGAACGACACGAGCAAGATCACCCGTGGAATCCGGATCAGCCCCTCGACCATGCCGACCGCCTCACAGCCGATGGTCGAAAGCTCCGACCAGTCGTCGAAGTCGAACGTCCGGTACTCCTCGTCGACGGCCCTGGCCACCCCCCGGTAGAGCAGAGAGAACGCCCGCCGGACCGTGGTCACGTGAATCGGCAGAAACGCCCGGTTGAGCACCAGGGTCTTGCCGCCGAGTGCCGGGGATGCGCTCAGCGAAGACATCGGTCCTTAAAGGCTATCAACGTCGGGTCGGCAGTCAAGGCGAAATCCGCGTCCCTAGGGGCCGAGCGCGTCCGTTGATCGGCGACC
>CAZQYE010000233.1:0-1976 GCA_964597375.1 uncultured Myxococcales bacterium | reverse complement strand
TCCGTTGATCGGCGACCGAAGTGTGCTAGGGTCCTCGGCGAAGCTCGCTGAACGCTTCGGCGACCGCCCGCCCGGGCCGGCGGCTCCCAACGGCGTCCGACCCAGAGAACACTCGCGGGAGCAGTGGCGCGGCTGGGGGCTGCGCGGGCCGCCGAAATATGTAAAAAGTTTCAGGGACAGGGCATCGAGTTGGCCCGCGCCATCGGCGGCGGGTGGGAGCCGCCCTCTATCGACCGCTCCCGCGATCACGCTCGGCGTAGGCCATCGTCACCACCGGAGAACAGTCTTGCGCAAGCAAATCATCGTCAACTCCACCATCAGCGAAGTCCGGGTCGCGCTGCTCGAAAACGGCGTGCTCGCCGAAATCCACATCGAGCGGGCCACCGACGAGGCCGCGGCCGGCAACATCTACAAGGGCAAGGTGCTTCGCGTCCTGCCCGGCATGCAGGCGGCGTTCGTCGACCTCGGCCTCGAGAAGGCGGCGTTCCTGCACGCCTCCGACGTCATCGATCAGCAAGAAGCAGCCGCCGGTTCCAACGGAGGCAGACCCTCGGGGTCGCTGTCCGAGCCGGTTCCGATCGAGAAGAAGCTCAAGCGCGGCGAAGAATTGATCGTTCAGATCGCCAAGGAGCCGATGGGCACGAAGGGCGCCCGGATCACCGCGCACGTGTCGCTGCCGGGCAAGTACCTCGTGTACATGCCGACGAGCGAGCAGATTGGGGTCTCCAAGCGAATCGCCAACGACAAAGAGCGCAGGCGATTGCGTGATATCGTGTCGTCCGCTCCGCTGCCCGCCGGCGGCGGCGTGATCGTACGTACCGCGGCGGCGGGGCTCGGCCAGCGTGAAATTCACGACGACATCGCCAGTCTGGTGCGCACCTGGCAGAGCATCCAGGATCGCGCGGCATCGACCAAGGCGCCGGCACTCCTCTACAGCGACCTCGACGTCGTGTTGCGCTGCATGCGCGACATGCTTTCCGAGGACGTCGACGAGATCGTTCTCGACTCGCGCGACGACTACGACCGAACGAAGGCCTTCGTGGCGGAGTTCCTGCCCGAGATCTCCGATCGCGTGCAACTGTACGAAGACATGGAGCCGGTGTTCGACCGCTACGGTGTCGAGCAACAGATCGAGCGCGCGACCGACCCGAAAGTGTGGCTCAAATCGGGCGGCTACCTGGTAATCGACCAGGGCGAGGCCCTCACCATGATCGACGTGAACACCGGCCGTTATGTCGGCAAGCGCAGTCAGGAAGAGACCGTCTACCGCACGAACCTCGAAGCGGCGGTCGAGATCGTCAGCCAGCTCAGGCTGCGCAACATCGGCGGAATCATCATCATCGACTTCATCGACATGGAAGAGCCGAACAACCGCCGCCTGGTCATGCAGACACTCGAGGAAGCACTGTCGCGCGACAAGGCACGCAGTACGATCTTGAGGATCTCCGAGCTCGGGCTGGTGGAGATGACGCGCAAGCGCACGCGCGAGAACCTCGAGCGCCTGCTGTCGAGTCCGTGCCCTTACTGTGACGGGCGCGGACGCGTCAAATCGGTGCCGACGGTCGGCCACGAGATCCTGCGGATGATCCAGCGGGAGGCCGCTCGGATCGGCCAGGCGGGTGAGCGCATCACGGTGCGGGCCAACCGCGAAGTGATCGGCTATCTCTACAAGGACGAAGAGGCGGCGCTTCGGGCGTTGCAACGGCGCATCGGCAAGAACATCACGCTCAAAGTCGCCGAGAAGTACCACCAGGAGCAATACGACGTCGTCGCTTCCTGACCGTATGGCGCCCCCGACTCCAGCCGACCGGCGGGCACGGCCCGGCAAGCTCCCTACCGGCTCGGCCGCCGGCGGCGGGCCCGGCCCTTACGGCCCACCGAGCCGCCCCTGGGCGCCGCGGTACACCGTTGCCGCGAGTGCGCCAGCGCGGAGGCCCGTGGTCGCTGTGGCCCTGGTCGCAGCAGCACTTTTGTCC
>CAZQYE010000232.1:0-3938 GCA_964597375.1 uncultured Myxococcales bacterium | reverse complement strand
TTCGCGCCTACATCATCCGCTACGTGATGAACAACTTCCGCCTCGTCAAGGTCGGTACCACGCAAGCTCAGCGGCGCCTGTTCTTCAATCTGCAAAAGGAGAAAGCGCGCCTGGAGGCGCAGGGGTTCAAACCCACTGCGAAGATGATCGCCGATCGTTTGGGTGTGAAGGAAAAAGAGGTCATCGAGATGGACATGCGGATGGGCGCCTCCGAGGTGTCGGTGGATGCACCGGCCAAGGCGGATGGCGCGACGCCCGTGATCGAACTGCTTCCCTACGACGGCGAGACGGCCGAAGGGCAGGTCGCCGACCGCGAGTTCAACGAGATGATGAAGCGCAAGCTCGCCGAGTTTCGGTCGACGCTGTCGGGGCGGGATCTCGAGATCTTCGACGAGAGGCTGCTGGCCGAAGATCCCTTGACGCTGCAGGAGCTAGGTGACCGCTACGGCGTCAGCCGCGAGCGGGTGCGCCAGATCGAAGAATCGATCAAGCGCCGGCTGCGCGAATTCCTGGTCGAGCAGATCCGCGACCTGGCCGAGTCGATGGCCGACTAGAACAGCCGAGGCGATCCGGTCTTGGACCGCCGCATCGGCGTGCGAACCGTGCCCGGCGGTGCGGTGCTTTGTGTCCCGGGTCGTCGTTGCTGCGTCCGGGAGGCCGCGATGCGGCGAGAAAAAAGCCGGCGTGGTCCGCCGGCTCCGTGCGTGCTAGAGTCAAAACGAGTTTTCCGGTGGCGCCGGAGGCGCCGCCTCGTGCCCTAGCCGATGACGAACGCTTCTGCCAGCCGCACCGCCGCGATGGTCGTGATCGGAAACGAGATCCTGTCGGGCAAGGTCGTGGATTCGAACTCGCCGTTCCTCGCCCGCGAACTGCGGCGCTTGGGGGTGGCGCTCGAACGGGTGCTCGTCGTTCCCGACGAGGTCGACACGATCGCTTCGGCGATTGCCGATTACTCCTCGCATTTCGACTTGGTATTCACGTCCGGTGGCGTCGGGCCGACCCACGACGACGTGACGATCGAAGGGGTTGCCCGTGCGTTCGGCGTGCCGGTCGTGATTCATCCCCGGCTGCGTGAGGTGATCGAGAAGGTCGCCGGCGACGATCCACCTGCTTCGTTCCTCAAGATGGCGGAAGTTCCCGAAGGGGCGGAGCTCCTCGAGGGCGGTGGGGCGAACTTTCCCACGGTCTTGATCCGAAACGTCTACGTACTTCCGGGCATTCCGGAGATCTTCGAGGCCAAGGTGCTCGCACTACGCGAGCGGTTTCGCGATCGGCCGTATCACTTGCGGCAGGTCTTCGTTGCGGCGCACGAAACGGACATCGCCGACTATCTCAGCGCCACGCTCGAGGGGTTCCCCGATCTGCTCCTCGGTTCGTACCCCAAACTCGGCAACCCGGACTACAGCGTGCGGCTCACTCTCGAGTCCAAGGACGAGGACTACCTCGATCGGGCCCTCGACGACTTGATTGCGCGAATGCCGGCGGAGATGATCGTCAAGATCGAACGCTGAAGTCCGGTGCGGCCGATTGGGCCGGCGCCGGACCGGCGGAGGAGGATGAGGATGACGGATGGCGTGAGACGAATCGTGGTCGCGGTTGCGGCGCTCGCGGTACTGGCCGCACCGCTCGCCGCCCGAGCGGACGACGTGGACAAGGCCAAAAACGACGCCGGACTCGGGCTCGCGACCGTGGTAGCCAACATTTTCTATGTTCCCGTAAAAGTCGGGTACGCCGCGATCGGCGGCGTGACCGGCGGCCTCGGCTACGTATTGACCGGCGGCAACAAGGAGGTCGCCCGCAAGGTCTGGGTTCCCTCGATCGGCGGGGACTACGTCCTGACGAGGGATATGGTCGCCGGGCAGCAGCCGATCGAGTTCAAGGGGCGCTCGGATCCCGACATGTAGCGGCCCTCGCGGGCGCCTTGTCATCTGTCGGCAGGTGGGATAGCCTCGCCCTGCCGATCGGCGGCGGCCGGAGTTGCCCGCCGCCTCACCACGCAAGGAGAGAGGCTCGAACACGATGAGAAAAACTACGTTCGTCGTGGCGGTGGCGGCCACCGCCGGACTGTTGTCGTTGACCGGTTGCGACAAGATCATGGGCCTGTTTCGCGCCCACCGGGCGGCCGTAAAATGGCAGGGGCCGGTCAAAGAGATCGTCTTCGAGAAGCTCGACAAGGACGGAAAAGTCTTCGACATCGAGCTGCACTCGCGTATCGACGCCCCGCCGGACAAGGTCTGGGAGGCCGTCAAGCATCCGGAGAAGCTGGCCGACAACAGCGAGCAATATAAGCTGAGCCGGCTGCTCAAGGAGGAGGGCAACACCAAGCAACTCGAGATTCACGTGCTCGCCCTCGACAACCTCCAGCAGTTCGTCATCGAGCTGACCTTCGACGACGCGCACAAGAAAGCGCAGGTCCGGACGATCAAATCGACGCTGGCGGACATCCAGGGCAGCTACGAGCTCGTTCCATCGCCCGACGGGACGAAGACGCTGTACATCTACAAGGCCAAACAGACCGACAAGGTCGTGTTGCCGGTTTCGGTCGACGTGCAGCGCAGCGCCATCAAGGAGAGCTTCGTGAGTCAAGTGCGGGCGATCAAGAAACAGCTCGGCTTGAGCTGAGCCTTTCCGTCGCCGCGCTCGAAACCTGCTGCGGCAGCCGCCATGCGGGTCCACGAAGCCGACTTTTGGGCCGCAGCGGCCCGGCCGCAAGAGATCCCCGCGGCGAGAGGCCCGGAGATCGCGGTGGCCGGCCGGTCCAACGTCGGCAAATCGTCGCTGATCAACCGGTTGGCGGGCCGGCGCCGGCTCGCACGAACGAGTTCGACGCCGGGCTGTACGCGCGGCCTTGTCTTTTTCTCGCTCGACCGGCGCCTGACCCTCGTCGACCTGCCCGGTTACGGCTGGGCGCGTCGCTCGCAGCAAGAACGGCGCGCGTGGAAGCGCCTGGTCGAATCCTACCTCAGCGACCGGCCGTCGCTGGCAACCGTCCTCATTTTGGTCGACGTGCGCCGCGGCCCGGAGGAAGAAGAATACGAGCTGGCCGAGTTTCTCGAGCACCAAGGCGTGCCGGTTACGTGGGTGGCGACCAAGGCCGACAAGCTCAGCCGCAATCGGCTGCGCGCGCGCGTAGCGGAGCTAGAGCGGCAGCTCGGCAAGTCTCCGATCGTCACATCGGCGCGCAGCGGCTGGGGGTTCGATCAGCTATGGCGGTCGATCGACGAGCGGATCGAGGCCGTACGCCAGGGTAGGCAGGGTAGGGCCTGACGTGAGGGACTGGCTCGCTCTGCTGAGGCCGGCGCAGTGGGTGAAGAACGGCTTCGTTCTTGCGCCTCTCGTTTTTTCCCAGCGCGTCCTGGATCCGGCGGCCTGCGGCCGGGCGGTGCTCGCACTGATCGTGTTCTGCTTGGCGTCGAGCGCAGCGTATGTTTTCAACGACATCGCGGATCGTGAACGGGACCGGCTGCACCCGCTCAAGCGCGACCGGCCTCTGGCGGCCGGCCGCTTGCAGCCGCGGCGAGCCGCCGCTGCGGCCGTGGCGTTGCTCGGCGGCTCACTGGGTCTCGCCGCCCTCCTTGGAAACCCGTTGGTGTTGGTGACGCTTGCCTACCTCCTGCTGCAAGGCCTTTATTCGCTCGTTCTAAAGCACGTTCGCGTCGCGGATGTGGTGACGATTGCCGGCGGGTTCGTCCTGCGCGCGGCTGCCGGCGTCGTCGCGGTCGGCGCGCACATGTCGAGCTGGCTTCTCGTATGCACGTTTCTGCTGGCGCTGTTCATGGGGCTTGGCAAGAGACGTCACGAGGTCCTTCTAATCGGGGACGATGCGAGCGGTCATCGCGAGGTCCTCGGCCGCTATACCGTCCGGCAGCTCGACGTCTTGATCGGATTTGCGGCCGTGTTGACGACGCTGGCCTACGTCGCATACGCACGGTCCCCGG
>CAZQYE010000231.1:0-3952 GCA_964597375.1 uncultured Myxococcales bacterium | reverse complement strand
CGCGTAGCAAGAAGTACGTCTACTTTTTCGCCGGCGGCCGCGCCGAGGGCGGCGCGGACATGAAGAACCTGCTCGGCGGCAAAGGCGCGAACCTGGCCGAAATGGCGGGTCTGGGCCTCCCGGTTCCCCCGGGCTTTACGATTACGACCGAGGTGTGCGGCCTCTACGATCCGAAGAAGGGAACGTATCCGAGCGGGCTCGACGCCCAGGTCGAGACCGCTCTGGCGAAGCTGGAATCGATCATGGGCAAGCGCTTCGGAGACCCGGCCGATCCTTTACTCGTATCGGTGCGTTCGGGAGCCCGCGTGTCGATGCCGGGAATGATGGACACGGTCCTCAACCTCGGCCTCAACGACGACACGGTAGAGGGGCTGGCGGCGGCGAGCGGCAACGAGCGATTCGCCTGGGACAGCTACCGGCGCTTCATCCAAATGTACGGGGACGTCGTTCTCGGCCTCAAGCCCGAGTCGGCCAAGGAGGCTGATCCGTTCGAAGACCTCATCGAACGAAAGAAGAAGGCGCGGGGAATCGAGCTCGACACGGACTTGACCGTGGACGACCTGCGCGAGCTCGCCAGCGAGTTCAAGGAGCTCGTACGCAAGCACACCGGCCGCGCGTTTCCACTCGATCCACGCGAGCAACTGTGGGGAGCCATCGGCGCGGTGTTCGGCTCGTGGGACAACGAGCGGGCGATCGCGTACCGCAAAATGCACCGCATTCCCGAGTCGTGGGGAACTGCGGTGAACGTTCAGGCGATGGTGTTCGGCAACATGGGGCCGGACAGCGCCACCGGCGTCGCCTTCACCCGCGATCCGGCCACCGGCGAGAAGCGCTTCTTCGGTGAATTCCTCGTCAACGCTCAAGGCGAAGACGTCGTGGCGGGGATCCGCACGCCGCAGCAAATCACGCGCGAGGCCTCGCGGGCATGGGCCAAGGAGCGCGGCGTCTCCGAGCGCGAGCGCGCCGAGCGTTATCCTTCTCTCGAAGAAGTCTTGCCCGAGTGCTACCGGGCGCTGGCCGGCGTGGCCGCCAAACTCGAACGCCACTACCGCGACATGCAGGATCTCGAGTTTACGATCGAGCGCGGCCGCTTGTGGATGCTGCAGACTCGCAACGGCAAGCGCACCGCCGCTGCGGCCGTACGAATCGCCGTCGACATGGTCAAGGAACGGCGCATTTCACAAGCCGAAGCCGTCGCCCGGGTGGACCCCGAGCAAATCGACCAGCTCTTGCATCCGAGCATCGATCCCAAGGCGAGCAAGACGGTGCTCGCCAAGGGGCTTGGAGCCTCACCGGGCGCCGCGTCGGGCCGCGTGGTGTTCACCCCGGAGGAAGCGGTCAAAGCGGCCGAACAAGGCGAGGCGGTGGTGCTCGTACGGATCGAAACCTCGCCCGAGGACTTCAGCGGGATGGTCGCGGCGCGCGGGATTCTCACGGCCCGCGGCGGCCGCACGTCGCACGCTGCGGTGGTGGCGCGTGGGATCGGCAAGCCGTGCGTCGCCGGGTGTGAAGCACTGCACATCGACTACTCGGCCGGCACGATGAGGGCCGGCGACCGCGTGGTGCATGCGGGAGAGCCGATCACGATCGATGGCACCACGGGTGAGGTGCTTCTCGGGCAGGTCCCGACGGTCGAACCGAAACTTTCGGGACAGTTTGCGACCCTCATGAAGTGGGCCGACAAGATCCGCCGGCTCGGCGTGCGCACGAACGCAGATACGCCCCGCGACTCGGAGGTCGCCCGGCGCTTCGGGGCCGAGGGCATCGGCCTGTGCCGCACCGAACACATGTTTTTCGAAGGCGACCGGATCGATGCCGTTCGCGAGATGATTCTCGCCTCGTCGCGTGAAGCCCGCGAACGCGCTCTCGCGAAGCTCCTGCCGTATCAGCGGGACGACTTCGCCGGGATCTTCCGCGCGATGGCGGGTCTGCCGGTCACCATCCGGCTGCTCGATCCGCCGCTGCACGAATTTCTTCCAACGGCTCGCGAAGAATACGAGGCCGTGGCCGCCAAGGCCGGTATCCCGGTCGAACAACTCGAGGCCGCAGGAGAAAAGCTGCGCGAGTTCAACCCGATGCTCGGCCACCGCGGCTGCCGCCTGGCGATTACCTATCCGGAAATCTACGCCATGCAGACGCGGGCGATCATCGAGGCGGCGCTCGACGTCGCGGCCGAGCGCGTCAAGGTGCTGCCCGAGATCATGATTCCGCTGGTGGCCACGGCCGCCGAACTCGAGCGCCTGCGGGCCCTCGTAGTGGAGACCGCCGAGCAGGTGTTCGCCGAGCGAAAGCGCCGCATCGACTACAAAGTCGGAACGATGATCGAAGTCCCCCGCGCGGCGCTCACGGCGGACGAGGTGGCCGAGCACGCCGACTTCTTCTCGTTCGGCACGAACGATCTGACGCAGATGGGATTCGGATTGTCGCGCGACGATTCGGGACGTTTTCTGCCGGCGTACGTCGCCGACGGTGTCCTCCCCGACGATCCGTTCCAGACGCTCGACACGACCGGGGTCGGCCAGCTCATGGAGATCGCCGTCACGAAGGGACGCGCAGTGAAGCGCAATCTCAAGCTCGGCATCTGCGGCGAGCACGGTGGGGATCCGCGCTCGGTGGCGTTCTGCCATCGTTTGGGGCTCGACTACGTCTCGTGTTCGCCGTACCGGGTGCCGGTCGCCCGGCTGGCGGCGGCGCATGCGGCACTTGCCGAGGCCGGCGAGCGCCGGCGCAAGCGGTGAGCGCACGCCGCAGCGACACCTGAGCAATGGCCCGAGCAAGCAGCGCCACGGGTAAGATCAGCGGAACGACGCGTGTGGTCGCCGTCATCGGCAACCCAGTCGAGCACAGCTTGTCGCCCTGCATGCACAACGCGGCGTTCCGCGCGCTCGGCCTCGATTACGTCTACGTTGCGCTGGCGCCCGACCCAAAAGGCGTCGGCCGCTTTCTGCGGGCGCTCGGGGCGAGCGGCCTGCGGGGCCTGAACGTCACGGTTCCTTTCAAGCGCGAGGCGCTGCGCGCCGTCACCGAAGCCAGCGAGGCAGCGCGCGCCATCGGCGCCGTCAACACGATCGTCGTGCGCCGCGACGGCTCGACGTTCGGCGACAACACCGACGCCGGCGGCTTTGCGCAGGCGCTTCGCACGCACGGGCTGCGCCTGCGTGGCAAGCGAGCGCTGGTGATCGGCGCCGGCGGCGCGGCGCGCGCCGTTGTCTATCAACTGGCCCGCAGCGGGGCGGCCGAAGTCATCGTCGCCAATCGGACGCGCAGCAAAGCGGTGTCGCTCGCACGCGCGGTAACGGCCGGCAAGGCGGTCGCATGCGGGCTCGAAGCTCTTTCCGACGAGGGCCTGCTCGGCCGCATCGACGTAGTCGTCAATGCGACGAGCGTTGGCCTCCGAGGCGGCCGGTTTCTCGACTACGCGCCCGAGGCCACCCGAGAAATCTGCGTGCACGTCGACCTCGCCTACTCGAGCGGTGCGACACCGTTTTTGCGACTGGCCGAGCGCGCCGGCCGGCCGGCGATCGACGGCCGCCACATGCTGCTCCACCAGGGCGCGCTGGCGTTCCGTCTGTTCACGGGACGCAAGGCACCGCTCGACGTCATGGCCCGAGCCATTGGTTTGGACTGAGATGATGGAGACATCGAACGACTGCATTTTCTGTAAGATCGTCGCCGGGGAAGCAGACGCCAGCTTCGTATACCGGGACGAGTTGGTCACCGCCTTTCTCGACCTGCATCCAGTCGTGACCGGCCACACTCTGGTGATCCCGAACTTCCACACGGTCACCACGAAAGGTCTCGACGAGGCGACGGCCGGACGCATGATCGCCGCCGGCACACGAATCGCCGGCGCGATGGAGACTGCCGGAGTACGCTGCGACGGCTACAATCTGTTTTTCGCAAACGGCGCCGTTGCAGGTCAGACGGTGTTCCATTCCCACCTTCACGTCAT
>CAZQYE010000230.1:0-3983 GCA_964597375.1 uncultured Myxococcales bacterium | reverse complement strand
AAACGATCGGCAAGACGAGAGACTCGATGAGCGCGGCTCGGCCGCGGGCCAAGATCGCCATCGCACAGCCGAGGGTCGAGATCAGTGTCAGTGCAAACCCAGGCGAGCATCGGGAAAGCTCGCACAGCAGCAGGCTAGGCAACAACGGATCCCCGCCCAGCGCCGCCCCGTGGGTCGTGGGATCGTCCTCGGGCGCCCCTTCCTGCAACCGCCGCAGCCGGGAGCGAACGGTCTCGCCGAGCAGTGCCGAGATACCCAGCTGCGATCCGAGCCGTTCGAGCAACGGGTACGGCAGTTCCTCGCCGGCCTCGAGCGCAGCAACGCGGGGTTCGAGTTCGCTCTCGCACCAAGAGCGAACGGCCTCGGCGAACAGCCGCTGGGTTTCGGTCAAGCCTTCCATCTCATCCTCGACGAGCGGGCGGAAGGATCCGGGGCGCCCCCGCGCCGGCGCATGAAATCACTTCTCGGCGGCCGTCGCGATCGGCTCTGTTGCAACCCTCGGCTCCGCCTCGCCGGCACGCAGCGCGCGTGCCTTCTGGTAATGGCCGATCACTGCAAGCACGGCCGGCAGCAACACGAGAGCGGCCGCGCACGACACCGCCATGTTGCTCGCGATCATCAGCCCGAACGTCGCGTTGCTCGGTGACGTGGAAAACGTCAACACGAGAAAGCCGGCGACGACCACCAGGGCGTTGAACAGGATGGCGCGGCCCGTCGTCCGCATTGCTTCGACGATCGCTTCGTTCACGTTCATCCCGGCCTCGACCATGTCGCGAAAGCGCGACATCAAGTGAATCGAGTAGTCGATGCCGATCCCCAACGCGATGGCGCTGATCATCGCCTTCTCGGGGCCAAGCGGGATACCGAGAAGCGCCATTCCTCCGAAGTTCGCGATTCCGGTGAAGAACGGACCGACCATGCACACGAGCGCGTCTCGCAGCGAACGGAACAGCGCCCACAGGGAAAGCAGCACGAGCGCCGTGGCGGTCGCCAGCGAGTAGACCTGGCTCTGGAAGATCATGTCCATCACGGTCTTCAGGACCATCCCGGAACCGGTCATCGTCGCCGTTACCCCGAGGGGCCGCAGATAGCGGTCGAGAAGCGACTCGGTCGTGTCGACCAGGTCGTCGAGGACCCGAAGCCGGTCGCTGCGGGAGCGAATCGCCATGTTCGCCGCCTGGTAGTCGTAGTCCACCATGTCGTCGAGTTCTCCGGGATCACCGGACATGGAATAGAGGAGCAGGTACTGCGCGACGAGCTCGCGGCTGTCGGGAATCCTGAACGCCTCGGGCCGATCGGCGTTCATGGCCTGGTTCATGCGCTTCAGATACTCGGCGATCGACCGCGTGTCCCCGACCTGCGGATGCTCGGCGAGCTCGGCGAGTACTCGGTCCATCGCTTCGAGCAACGCCGGATCCTTGATCCCACCGGGCTCGGGCGCGCGTACGATCACGTTGAGCGGAGTCGTGCCACCGTACCGCTCGCGGAGCACGCGATCCGCCTCGCGCACGGAACTGCCCGGCGCGAGGCTGTCCACCCAGGAGTAATCGATGTGCAGATTGCCGGCGGCGATCCGAAAGATCACGACGAGCACGATCCCGGCTGCAAGCACCAGCCGCCTGCGAGCTTCGACCCACCGCCCGAGTGCCATCAACGCCCCGGGAACGACTCGGATGCTCACGCTACGCCGGGGTGAGCGCGGCAGCGGCAACATGACCAGCATTGCCGGAAGAAGCGTGAGCGACATGACCATCGCAACGAGAATGCCGAAACCCGTCGTGAGGCCGAAAACCTGATAGACGGTCATGTTGCCGGCAGCCAGCGAGCCGAAACCGGCAGCCGTCGTGAGGGCGGTCAAAACGACCGGCCGCCACAATTCGTTCATGGTCGACACCACCACGCGCTCCCGGTCATCGCAGGTGGCCGCCTTTTCAAAGTAGCGCTCGAGAATGTGAATACCGTCGGCACAACCGATCGCCAGCAGCAACGGCGGCACGAGCGTCCCGGCGATGTAGACGGGCATCCCGAGTAGCGCCTGCATCCCCCAGGTCCAGACCACCGACACCACGACCACCAAGCTTGGAAGCAACACGCCGCGCACGGTCAGCATCGCCACCGCCAGCGCGGTCAGCGCCAGGCCGCCGAGTGCAACGTTTCCAGACCAAGCCTGCCACGCGCCGATCAAGGCCACCGCCGCAACTGTCCGAATGGCCAATCCGCCGAGCGAAATCCCCCGGAAGCAAAGAAACAACACGGTTACGACGACGAGCATCGCCATCGGAATCAGGCGCTCGAGGTCCGCGGCCATCTGCCGCCCGAACACCGCCTCCACCGCCGGGTTCCCCGCGATCAGAATGCGGGCGCCCTCGATCGGATGCTTTGCCACGTAGTCGGCGACCTGCTGGTAGACCTCGGTCGGCGTGTCGCGAAACGCGTGGTGCGCTTTGACCAGGATGACCGCAATCGAGCCGTCCTCGGACACCAGGCGATTCACGTAGACGGTATTTCGAAACACCTCGTCACGGATCGCGCGCGCCTCTTCCAACGTTTTCGGAGGTTCTTCGTAGAACGGCACGACGTCGAGGCCGTCTTCCCTTCCGACGATCGCCTCGGCGTCCGATAGGCTCCGAACCTCGTCGGCGATCACGCCGTCTAGGGCCTTGATTCCCTCGGTCAGATCGCGGATCGCGGCGAGCATGTGCGGCGTGAACACGCCATCGGAACGCTGCGTATCGACGGCGACGATGATCTCGCGGCCGAGGCCGAACCGCTCCTTGGCCTCGGCCCAGAACACCCGCATCGGGTGGTGTTTGGGCACATAGGCCTCGGCGTCCGGATCGAACTTTAGTTTCGGCAACGCGAGCGCAAAGGACACCGTCCCGGCGGCCACCAGGGCCAGAATGAACCAACGGAAGCGGATGACGTACTTGAACATGGTTCAGCTGAATAGCCGTGTGGTGCCGGTGGAAGGAGGATCTGGTCGCCTTCCGCTCAGACGACCGGCGGGGCGTCTGACGCCGCTGGCCGCCCAGGTCATGATGCGACTGTAAAGCACGGCACCGCTCAGGCAAGCCTGCGGACGGCTATTGCGCTTGCACGGCGCCGTGTGCACAAGTGCTTTCCATCGGGAGCGTTCACGCGGCAAAGCGCCCGTTGTCGATCGTTTTGGCGAAAGCGACCACAAGTACGCAGTCCGACAGGCGGCCCCTCGCGGCGGTGGGACGCAACGAGCACGGCCCGCACAAACGGTATTTGACCGAGCGGGTCGAGTGGCTCACCCGCCTGCGCTGGATCGCCGGCTCCGGTGTTCTCATCGTGGCAGGCGTTACGGCCGTTCTCGGAATCGTGGAGTCGCCGGCGGTGTTGGTCGCGATGGCGCTGCTGATGATGGCCTGCAACGGCCTGTTCTGGCTCTGGTCGCGGCAGCGCGCGGACCACCCGGTCAGCGTCTTGCAGCGGGCGATCGCCCTGCAAATTTTCTTCGATTTGACGGTCCTGACGATCCTGCTGCACTGGAGCGGCGGCATCGAGAACCCGTTTGCGGCATTCTTCGTCTTCCACATGGCCATTGGGGCCATGCTCCTGCCCTTGCCCATGGCCATGGTTCTCGGGGTCGCGGCATCGCTCCTGCACGGCGGTACGGTGCTCGCCGAGCTCGCGGGCGTCCTTGCCCACCACCCGTTGTCGTTCGCTGGCCGCACGACCAGCGTTGCCGCCGGATTCTGGCACACCCCCGAGTTCGTGTTCGGCTACACCGTCGCCTTCGTCCTGACCCTGTTCGGTGTAATCTACTTCGTCCAGTCGGTAGCAAGCCGGCAGCGGCGCGCCGAAGCCATCAGCTTCCAGCGCGAGCGCGTCGCGCTTTCCCGCGAGCGACTCGCGCGGGTCGGGGAAATCGCGGCCGGAGTCGCCCATACGATTCGAAATCCACTGCACGGAGTCATGAACTGCGTGGAGATTCTGCGATCGAGCGGCGAACTCGA
>CAZQYE010000229.1:0-3986 GCA_964597375.1 uncultured Myxococcales bacterium | reverse complement strand
CGCTGGTTCTCGAAGCCTGCCGCGAACGCGACTTGCTGCGTACGCGGATCGCGCCACACATCGTGCGGGCGCAGCCGTTCGTCTTTCCGCTGTACGAGGAGGACGAGCTGTCGCCGTGGAGGCTTCGCGCCGGGCTCACCCTGTACGACTTGCTCGCCGGCTTTCGCAACGTGCACGCACACCGCATGCTGTCGCGCGAGGAGGTCCAGCGGCTCGAACCGGCGCTGCTCGCCGACGGGCTGGTCGGCGGCGCGCACTACTACGATTGCTGGACCGACGACGCCCGCCTGACGCTCGAGACGGCGCTCGCCGCCCGCAGTGGCGGAGCGGCGGTACTCAATCACGCCGAGGTCGTAGCGCTCGAGAAGGACAGCGCCGGGCGGCTGGCGGCCGCGCGCGTGCGCGATCGGCTCAGCGGCCGTACGACGCGGGTCCGCGCGCGCGTGTTCATCAATACGAGCGGGCCGTGGCTCGATCGCGTGCGCCGTCTCGACGACGCCGGGGCACCGCCGCGGCTGCGCCTGACCAAGGGAGTCCACGCGGTATTCGAACGGCGCCGTGTCGGAAACCGGCACGCCGTCGTGATCCGCGGCGTCGACGGACGCGTCATGTTCGTCATTCCGTGGCAGAACCATACGCTCGCCGGCACGACGGATACCTTCTACGACGACGACCCCGAGCGGGTGCGCGCCGACGACGAGGATATCGAGTACATTCTGTCTGCCGTCAACCGGGCGTTTCCAAACGCCGGCCTTACGCGTGACGACATTATCAGCACGTACGCCGGACTGCGCCCGCTCGTTGCGCCGGAGGACGAACTCGACGAGTCGGACATCAGCCGAGAAGACGCGATCTTCGAGAGCCCGGCCGGACTGATCTCGCTCGGCGGCGGCAAGCTTACCACCCATCGCAGGGTCGCCGAGCACATCGTGGACCTGGCCGCGCGCCGGATCGGCCGGCGTGCCGGGCGCTGCCGTTCCGATCATGTCCCGCTTCCCGGAGCGGCCGGGATCGTGCCGGGGCCGGCACTCGAGGAGCCGCCGAGTTCTTACGAAGAACACCTCCGCAGTCGCTACGGGGCGGTGGCGCCGGAGGTCGCCGCCCTCGTACGCGACGACGCAACCCTGCGGGAGCGGCTGGCACCGGACCTCCCGGACCTGCGCGTGGAGGTCGTCCACGCGGTCGAGCACGAAATGGCCGTGACCCTCGAAGACGTGTTGCTCAGACGCCTTCACGTGCACTTGCGCAGCCGCGGCCGCGGCGCAGAGGCTGCGCCGGTGGTGGCCGATTTGATGGCCGCCTGCCTCGGGTGGAGCCCCGAAGAGCGCGACGCCCAGATCGCCGCTTACCTCGAGACGATCACGTAGCGCCCCGCGGTGGTTCCGGGTGAGCCCCTCGTCAAGGGTAAAACATTGACATTGCTTTGATTTCGTATAAGCAAACCGCTGCCTTCGACGTCGGGGGCTCGTTTCCGAACTCGCTGTGATGACGATCCAGCCGCCAATGCTGGGCAGGGAGGACCTGATCGCGCTTGCCGAGGCCTACGGCCTGGGCAAGCCGGCAGCCAGCTCCGGGCCGCTTCCGGGATGGGGATCCCGCCGCTATCGGATCGATACGACCAAGGGGCACTTCGATGTGCGACTGCGGGCTCCCGACGAGGCCTATGAGGTCTTGCGCCGCGAGATCGACCTGCTCGGCTTCCTCGAAAAGCACGATTTCGCCAGCCCGCGGATCGTCGCCGACGAGAACGGCCGGACCTACGCCGACTACGACGGCTGGTTGCTGGTTCTCACGCGGGTGCCGGCGGGCTCCTATCTCGGAGAGGGCGATTTGACCCTGAGGCAGATCCACAGTGCCGGCAAGGTGCTGGGCACGCTTCACACGGTCGGCCGCGGGTACAAGAAGACGATCGAGAACCGCTTCGGGTTCGATCGGATCTTCGAGACCTACGCCGGAGTGCGCCGCAGGCTGCCGCCATACTTCAAGAAACTCGTGCGCACGCTCGACGAAGAGGTCGAGTATCTCGGGAACTACCTCGAGACGAAGCTGCCGAAAGGAGTGATCCACGGCAATCTGTATCTCGGCTCGATGCTGTTCAAGGGCGACCGGCTCGTCTGCCTAGGCGACTTCGACGCTGCGTGCCGGGGCAAGTACGTCTACGACTTGGCTACCGGTGTCAATGCACTGTGTTTTCACGACGGCTCGTACTCGCTCGACCGCTTCGAAGCCTTGCTGGCGGGCTACGAATCCTATCGGACCCTCTCGCTCGCCGAGTGGGATTCGTTCCCGAACGAGCTCCGGTTCGCCGCTCTGCGTTTCGCCGTGACACGCCTGAGTGAGTTCTTCGAGACGACCGGGGAGGAGGCCGAACGCATCAATCGGGAGTTCGGCGGATACTTCGAGCGGCTACAGGTCCTGCGCCGAGAGAAGGAAGGCGGAATGGAGGGCCTGTTGATGGCGATGGCGACTGGATACGACTACCGCAAGTACCAGCGCATCAAGGCGGACGAGGAACCGGGCGACTGAGCGAGAGACTCGAGAGGATGACGCGACACATCGACGAAGACTTGGTGCGCCGGATCCTGTCCGGAATTGGAGAAGATCCGGACCGCGAAGGGCTGCGGAAGACGCCCAATCGGGTCGCGCGCGCGCTCGAGTTCCTTACGCGTGGATACGACGTCGATCCGAGTTCGGTGATCGGCGACGCTCTGTTCGTCGAGGAATACTCCGAGATGATCATCGTGCGCGACATCGATTTCTTCTCGATGTGCGAGCACCACCTGATGCCGTTCTTCGGCCGCGCCCACGTCGCCTACGTGCCCCGCCACCACATCGTCGGTATCAGCAAGATCGCGCGCCTCGTCGAGTGTTATGCGCGGCGCCTCCAGGTGCAGGAACGCATGACCTCGCAGATCGCCGCGACGCTCAACGAGACCCTCGAGCCGCTCGGCGTCGGGGTCGTGATCCGCGCGGAGCACCTGTGCATGCGCATGCGCGGGGTCGAGAAGCCGAACTCCGTGGTCGTCACGAGTGCTCTGCTCGGTGCGTTTCAGCGGCGCGAGACGCGCCAGGAGTTCATGAACCTGATCGATTGACGCGACTGCCGCCGCGTTGGGCGATCCTCAGTAGCGCAGCAGGCGGGGCAGGGCGCCGGGCTCTCCGCTGTCTACCCGAATGCCGTAACGCTCGAGTAGGGTTCCCTCGGCTCGGGCGAGCCGCGAGACGGCTCGTGCGTGGTCGGCGACGGCGTGGATTTCACTAGCCATCGCGGCGACGACCTTGTCCTGGAACCGAAGGACGTCGGTCGTCGTGACCATTCCCACTTCGTAGCGCTTCTTTTGGTGGCGGAGATTTTCCGCGGCGAGTTCGTGTGCCATGCGGGCCGCGAACACGCGCTGCTTGGCCGAGGCGACGTCACCGACGGCGCTCTCGATCTCCAGCGCGATGTCCGAGATCACTTGGCGGAGCTGGTTTTCCGCCGCTCGAACGGCGATCCCGGCGCGTTCGTAAGCCGCTCGGGCCTCGCTGTTCGAAAACGGCACGTCGAGCTCCAGACCGATGCGATAGCTGTAGAAATCACGGCTCAGAAGCGTATCGAGGGCATCGTCGTACGCCTCCGTTTCGCTGCCCGCGAGGGCGGCCAGAGCCGCCGTGATGTCGCCGCCCGGCAGTTGCACGTTGCGCGAGATCCCGCCGAGGCCGAGCAGGGTGTAGTTGCCGACCAGATTGAGCGCAGGAAGAAGCGCATTGCGCGCCCGGCGCTCTTCGATGCGCGCGCTGTCGAGCGCGAGACGGGCGGCCCGAACTTCGGCTCGGTGAGCCATGGCCGTTCGCAGGCTCGCCGTACGATCGAGCACCTCGTCGCGCACCTCGTGATGTTCGATCGGGCGCACCGGGAGCGGGGGCCCGCCCGGTCGCTCGGCCAGCATGACCGTGTACTGGAGCGCGCGAGCCGCGACGTCGAGTCTGTTGCGCGCCGAGATCGC
>CAZQYE010000228.1:0-3993 GCA_964597375.1 uncultured Myxococcales bacterium | reverse complement strand
CGAAAAATGCACGCCGAGTATAGACACCAGCGATCGGGGGGCGTATTAGGTTTATTTATACAGAGGCGTGTACGACGCGCTGCGCTCCTTCAGCGAAGCCCGCACCGTTCGCACATGCCGAGATTTCGTCGCTCGTCCGGCCTGCGAGCACCTCGCTCGTTTGGCCTGCGAGCGCGTCGCTCGTTCGGCCTGCGAGCGTGGTCCGTCATAGGAGGAGATGGGAGGCGATCGACCGATGAGAACCACGTCGTTGGCCCTTGCTACCGCAACGATTACGCTCTTGGCTCTGCCCGCTCGTGCCGAACTCTCGCAGGCGCATCTCAAGCGGCTGCTGCGCAACAAGATTGAGGCTGCCGAAGACCTGGCGGACAGCGAGAAGGTCTTGCAAGCCGTGAGAGAGCAAAACAAACGCGATCTCTCACTCGACGAAATCAAGCGGCGCGACCGGGAGTGGATCGCAACGAGCGAGCTCACGCCCCTTAAAAACGCGGTACTCACCAACGACGTCGCCAATTATTTCCGGTCGCTCGTCACGTTCGAAAACTCGATTTACAGCGAGATCTTTCTCACTGGCCGGCACGGGGAAACGATTGCCGCCTATCCGCTGACCACCGACTACTGGCAGGGCGACGAAGAAAAGTGGACCAAAGCCTATGCCGGCGGCAACGGCGAGGTCTACGTCGGGCCGGTAGCCTATGACGAAAGCAGCAAGAGCGACAGCGTCCAGATTTCCGTTCCGGTCCTCGACAAGGGCAAAGCGATCGGTGTCATCGTGGTCGGCGTCAAGCTAAGCTACATCCAGGCGCGTTACCTAAAGGAGCGCAGGTAATCTCGACCTCTCTCGCCCAGTCGCTCTTTCGCCATCGCCGCCGGGGACGCCGGTGGTGAGTCTCGACCGGCTCATCACGGCTTGCGTCCGCCCCCTAGCCTTGCGCAGGCTTCGCGTGCTCGTCACGAGCGAAGTCGGCCCCAAGGCGGCCGCCTCGGTCCTCTCCTCGACGAGACGCCTAGAGCGAGCGCGCGAGAACGAACTGCCCCAAGAGCAGACCGTCGGCGCCCGCGTGATGGTGCGTCTTGCGGCTCTCACGAACGCAGCGTTCGATGCGCTGCTCGAACACGGCTTCGCCGAGCCACACGCACGCCGGCTGACCGTCGCGGTCGCCTGGCAAGTCTATCGCGTGCTCGCACGGCCTACCTGGTGGATCAGCCGTCTTCTGGCGCGCGATCGGATCAGGCGGGTTCACTACACGATGCGCATGCTGGTTCGCTTCCCGTATGCGGCCCCGGGATACCGCATGACCTTGCTTTCGCCGAGCGACACGGAAGCGGGCTTCGATGTCCATCGCTGCCCGGTCGCCGACTACTTCCGCAGCCGCGGCCGGCTCGACCTGTGCGCGCAGGCGTTTTGCGACCTCGATTTTGCTCTTGCCAAGCAGTGGGGCGTCGAGCTCGTTCGTCCCCAAACGCTGTCGCGAGGATTTGCGCTATGCGACTTTCGTTTTCGGCCGCCCGCCGGCCGGGCCGGCAGCGTCCCTGGCTTCAGCACGCCGACCGCTGGAAAATAAAGGGGGCACGCGCCCGAGGAGGGTATCATGAGCATCAGCCGCATCGACGATTGTCTTTCGGTTCGCAACGGTCGTTTGTTCGTCGAAGAGCGCGACGCAACCGCTCTGACGCAGGAGTTCGGTTCGCCGTTGTTCGTTCTCTCAGAAGACCAACTGCGCCGTAACGCGCGCCGCTTCCAGAAAGCGTTTCAGGACGGCTGGCCCGACGGGCCCGTCAAGGTCATGCCCGCGGTCAAAGCGAACTGGATCACAGCCGTCCAACGGGTACTCGCCGATGAAGGCTGCGGCGCCGACATTTACTCGCCCGGCGAGCTCAGCGTCGCACTGGCCGCCGGGTTCGATCCGAACTACATCTCAGTAAACGGCGTCCCGAAAACAGAAGAGCACGTGCGCCGAACGGTCGAGGTCGGCGCCCGCCTGACGATCGACAGCACCGAAGAAGTCGACTTTCTCGAGCGCGCCGTCCGCGAGCTCGGCAAGACCGCCAAGGTGCGCTTGCGCCTGCGACCCGAACTACCCGGGTTCACCGACCACAGCGACTTCGCCGGCGAAGGCTTGGTCCCAACGGACATCGCCGCGCAAGCATATAAAGGTGGCCTTTCTTACGACGAGATCGTTCCCGTCGCCAAGCGAATCATGGCGATGGAAGGCGTCGAGCTCGTCGGCTTCCACCAGCATCACGGCCGGCACAATCGGTCGACCCGCTACTGGGAAGAGCAGATGAAAACGTACGCCGCCGAGATCGCGCGCGTGTGCCGGCTGCTCGGCGGGTACCAGCCCAGCGAGATCGATATCGGCGGAGGCTTTGCTTGCCCGCGCGACCCGTTCAATGCGGCGACGGATTACACGGCACCGTTGCAGCTCGGCATCCTCTACGGCCTTTCCAAGATGCTCGTGCCCCTGGGAGCGGACCGGCGCTACCGCGTCCTCAGGCCGCTCATCGATCTGATGGAGTCGCGGCCGAATACGACGTCGGCCCCGTCGATCGAAGAGTACGGTGCGGTGTGCACTCAGACGCTGCGCTCTGAGCTGCACCGGCACGGGATCTCGACCCACGGCGTCACGCTCGAGCTCGAACCGGGCCGGGCAATGCACGGCGACACCGGGGTGCACCTGGCTACCGTGCAGGCGATCAAGCGCCGTCGCGGCCCGGTCCCATGGAACCTCGTTACCGTCGACACCACTGAGTTTTGGTTCACAGGAGGCCGTTTCGAACACCACCTGCACGACTACCGCGTCGCCAACAAAGCGAACGCTCGCCGCGTGCTCAAGACCGACGTCGTCGGCCGCAGTTGTTACGGCGACCGCATCTTGCCGACGGTGATGCTGCCCGAGGTCGAGATCGGCGATGTAATTGCGTTCCTCGATACCGGCGCTTACCAGGAGGTGTCCTGCTCGAACTTCAACGCGATGCCGCGACCGGCTGTCGTTCTGGTGACCGGCGATCGCGCCGAGGTAGTGCGGCGCGCCGAGACGGAAGAGGACGTGTTCCGCCGGGACGTGATTCCCGAGCATCTACGGCCGGCTTCTGAGTCGGCGGCCCAGCAAGGCGCGGCCGAGCAAGACGCAACCCAGCAGGACGCGGCCCGGGCGGCGAGCGGCGGCGACTGAGACCCGGCAAGCGCGACCCTGCTGATCAGCGCTTTGAGCGCAACCGTTTTTCCACCGCCGCGCGGACGCTGCGCATTCCAGCCTTCTCAGCAAGGGCAAGGGCGCGGTCGGCGGGCACGCCCTCGTGCTCGGCGAGATAGACCGCCCACAGGCCGGCGATCCTGTTGCCGGAGCCGCAGTGCAAAAGCATCGGTCGCTCGGCCTTCTCCATTGCTTCAGCGAGCTTGGCGACCTGCTCGTCTGAGATCTCGGTCACCGGGCTCGGCATCGGTATGGAGATGAACTTCAGGCCGGCCTTGGCCGCCTCGGCCGCTTCGTCCCAATTGAGCTCGCCGGGGGCGCGGGTCGAGACGACCGTTTTGTAGCCTTGCATTTTGAGTAGGCCGAGAGCCTCGGCGCTCGGTTGGCCGGAGATGACCACGTTGCCGACTTGCACGGCGTTGGGCACGCCGGCAATCCAAATCGCCTTGGGCTCGGGAATCTTGTCCTCGGCCGCCCTCGCAGTGTGTCCCAGGCCGACGAACACGACGACGAATAGAACGGACAGCGAAAACCACGTCTTCATCTGGTACCCCCTCAGCCGAATCGTGGCACGGCGGTCTCGCCGCTTCGGCGCGATTCTACTTGGTGCAGCCGGCGCATGCCACGCGCACCGCTCTACGTGACGCGCCGCCGGGCGCACCGCTCTACGTGATCCGCCGCCACGCACGCCGCTCTACGTGACCCGCCGCCGCGCACGCCGCTCTACGTGATCCGCCGCCGCGCGCACCGCTCTACGTGACGCGCCGCCGGGCGCACCGCTCTACGTGATCCGCCG
>CAZQYE010000227.1:0-4040 GCA_964597375.1 uncultured Myxococcales bacterium | reverse complement strand
ACCCGCCCGCACGAGCCGATGAACAACGTATCGCCCGAGATCAAGTTCCCGCCGATGAGAAAACAAGACGAGCCCGGCGTGTGGCCCGGGGTGTGGAGTACGCGCAGCGGCACGCGGCCGACCTCGATCGAGGTCTCCCCGTCGGTCGGACTGAGGTCGGCGGGGCTCAGTCCGAACATTCGGCGGATGTACTCGGCCTCGCTCTTGTGCACGTGGATCTTTACCGGTCGCTTGGCGAGCAGCTCGGGGATGCCGATGATGTGGTGGCCCATGAGGTCGCCGCCGATGTGGTCGGGATGAAAGTGCGTGACGAGCGCTCCGACCAAGGTCATCCCGTCGCGGTCGAGCCGGTCGAGGATCGCGTCTACGTCCCAGGCCGGATCGACGACGACGGCCTTTCGGGTTTCGGGGTCGCCGACCAGGTAGACGTAGTTCGCCATCGGTCCAAGCTGAAGCTGGCGCAGGTAGAGCTTTTCGTCTTTTTTGCTCACGACTTCTCCCTTCGCCCTGGCTGCCACAGGGTTTCTGCAAATCCCGTCTTGACGGCGATCCAGCGGGCCTCGACGAACAGCAGGTCGCTTAGGCGGTTGAGATAGCGGGCGGTGTCGGCGCTGGCGCGCCCCGAGCGGACCAGGCCGACGACCGAGCGCTCGGCGCGCCGGCACACGCAGCGGGCCAAGTGCAGCGCAGCACCGGCGGGACCGCCGCCGGGCAGGACGAACGATTTGAGCGGCTTAAGCTCGGCTGTGAGCTCGTCGATGCGCCGCTCGAGCCGGGCGACGTGATCGGCGCCGATGCGGATCATGCCGGCGTAGGCGTCCTCGGGGGCGGTGGCCAGCTCGCTGCCCAAGTCGAACAGCTCTTGTTGTACCTCGGCAAGCGCCCGATCGAGTGCGCGAGCGGCCACGCGCCGGCGGTAGGGCGGCTGGGACAGCGCCGCACGGACCATCCCTATGGTGCTACTGAGCTCGTCGACGTCCCCGTAAGCGACGACCTGAGGGTCGTCCTTGGCCACACGCCGGCCGCCCACCAGCGCAGTGGTGCCGTCGTCCCCTGTGCGGGTGTAGACGCGGTTGATCCGTACTGCCATGGTTCGTGGCCCCACCGGAGATCACGCACGAACCGCTGTGCTCCCTCTAGGCGCCGGCGTTCGCGAGCGATCCCGCCTACGCTTTTTAGCCGGGATCGGGGGCGGGTGCCACGTGTCTTCCCCCGCCGTCGTTGGCGAGCAGCTCGATGGCGCCGTGACTGCCGGGCGCTTCTCGTCCGGCTTCGGCCGGGATTGGCAGCGCCAAACGCTGCTCGAGCCTTTCGCCGGAGCCCTGCCGCGGCGCCTCGACTACGCCGCCGTTCGAGTTTAGCCGAGTCGGGCCTCGACCAGCTCGAGCAGGCGATCGGGATTGATCGGCTTCTTGTAGATTACGTCCTCGAGTCCCGCCGCTTTCGATCGCTTGATGACGTGGTCCTTGTCGTAGTAATAGGCCGTCATCAACACGATGGGGATGTCGGGGCGTTTGCTCCGGATCTCCTGGAACAGCTCGTAGCCGTCCATGTCCGGCATCACGACGTCGCTGACCACCAGGTCGACGCGGTGGTCTTGCAGATAGCGTAGCGCGTCGATCCCCGAGCCGGTCGTGACGACACGACCGCCTTCGTTTCCGATGATGTCGGCCATCGACGCGCACACGTTGGGGTCGTCGTCGACGACGAGAATCGTGCGCCCGTCGAGGTGCGCCCGCGGCCGCCGGGCAGCCGGCTGGGGGGGCAACTCTTCGATGCCGAGGTCGGTCATCATGCGGCCGGGCAAATACTCGACCCTGCCATACGTGCCGTCGGCCGCCATCTCTCCCACGCGCTCGACGATTCCCTGAATCCGCCGCAGCTCTCGCCGCATCGCCTCGATGCGCTCGTGCTCGAGACGGTAGTCCTGCGCCGAGGCATGGCTGCGCAAGTACCTCTCGAGCATCTCGACTTGGTTCACCAAGGACTCGAGCGGGTTGTTGATCTCGTGCGCCAGCCCGATGGCCAGCTCGCCGAGCGTTTCCATCTGCTCGTGATGGCGAAGCGCCGAGATGTCCTTCGCAAAGCCGATACTGCCTCGCTCGCGGCCTTTCTCGTCGTAGATGATCGATCCGGAGATGGCCACCGGCACGCGCTCGCCCGATTTGGCGACGAACTCGGTCTCGAAGTTCTTGATTCGCCCGCGGCCGCCATAGTCCTCCGAGCGCAGCGCGGCCATCACCTCGCGGGCGGCCTCTTCGCTGGGGTAGATCCTGAGGACGGGCCGGCCGAGGATTTCCTCGGCCGAGTAGCCGAGGGAGGCCTGGGCACCGTCGTTGTAGAAGATGATGGTCCCCTCCCGATCGACGGCGACGACGATGTCGGGAGAGCTTTCGAGCAGGCGCTCGAAGTAGACTTTCGGCAGCTCCTTCAAGCCGTGGCCCGATAAGGCAAAAGCGCGCCCCACGGCGCGCCCACCAGCTGCCCATGGTAGGACCGAGCCCGGCGCCGGTCAAGGCTCGGGCGGGCTGTTTCCTCAGTGCTGGCTGTTGCGCCAGTCGGCCAAGAATCGCTCGAGCCCGATGTCGGTGAGCGGGTGCCGCATCAGCTGCTCGATCACTTTGAAGGGGCAGGTCGCAA
Organism: uncultured Myxococcales bacterium; assembly: GCA_964597375.1. Lineage (GTDB taxonomy): Bacteria > Desulfobacterota > Binatia > UBA1149 > SPBQ01 > CAZQYE01. The sequence continues at coordinate 1,400 of CAZQYE010000227.1, read as the reverse complement.
TGTCCGCCCCGAGCCGGGCGGCTTCGATCACGTGGCCCGGCCGGCGCACGCTGGCGACGAGAATCTCGGTGGGGATGTCGTAGGCGTCGAAGATGTCGACCAAGCTCGCGATCACCTCCATCCCGTCCTCGCCGGCGTCGTCGAGGCGGCCGACGAACGGGCTGACGAACGCCGCCCCGGCCTTGGCGGCGAGCAATGCCTGACCCGGCTGGAAGATCAGGGTGACGTTGACTCGGATGCCGTCGTCGCTCAGGCGGCGGGTGGCCTTGATGCCCTCGGCGGTGATCGGAACCTTGACGACCACGTTGGGATGGACGGCCGCCAGCCGGCGTCCCTCCTCGACCATGCCGTCCGCCTCGGTGCTGACGACCTCGGCGCTGATCGGTCCGTCCACGGTTTCACAGATTTCCACGAGAACGTCCTCGAACCGCCGCCCGGTCTTGGCGACCAGCGACGGGTTCGTGGTCACTCCGTCGATGATTCCCCAGTCGGCTGCGGTTCGTATCTCTTCGATGTCGGCGGTGTCGATGAAGATTTTCATGGCTTGTAGAACGTCACCTTCTTGTCGTCGGGCGAGGCCACCAGGAGGGCGGAGATCGTCTCTCCGACCTGCGGGTGTTTGAGCGCCGGGGCCAGCTCGCTGAGCGGCAACAGCACGAAACGCCGGTTCGTGAGCTCCGGATGCGGTACGGTGAGCGTCCGGCTCTCGATCGTCTCGTTGTTGAACAGCAGGATGTCGAGGTCGATCGTGCGGGAAACGCTCGCTCGCTTCCCCTTGGCCGCCCGCTTGCGTCCCATCGACGCCTCGATTTTCTGCAGCTCCTTGAGTAGTTCCTTCGCCTCGAGCTCGGTCGCTACCTCTACCACGCCGTTGAGAAACCAATTCCGCGCCCGTCCGTGCGGCTCGCTCTCGTACAGGGAAGACTCGCGCGTGACGCGCGTGTCTCGGATCTCTCCGATCGCGGCCACCGCCTTGCGGTAGTTCGCCAGGCGATCGCCTAGGTTCGTTCCAATGCCGATGTAGGCGATGTTGCTCACGCCGCACCCCGTGGCCGGGTCGATTGCCTGCGTGACTTCCCCCGGCCGCTCGTGCCGCCTTCCCCAAGCTCTCCTAAGGTCGCGAAAAGTTGAGCGGAACCTACCCGGATCCGGTCAGGCGGGCAACCTCACCCGAGGGCTTAGCGCACAGGGACACCGATCACGTCGCGCATCGAGTACAGGCCGGCTGGTTTGCCCGCCAGCCAGGCGCAGGCCTCGAGCGCGCCGGTTGCCAGGCAGTCGCGCGAGGATGCGCGGTGCGTCAGTTCGAGGCGCTCGCCCGTACCGACCAGGAGTACCGTGTGGTCGCCGACGGCGTCGCCACCTCGCAGGGCTGCGACCCCGATCTGATCGGCCGGGCG
>CAZQYE010000226.1:0-4046 GCA_964597375.1 uncultured Myxococcales bacterium | reverse complement strand
GTGGGGCGTTTGTTGTAGTAGGCACTGTGGTCCCAAGGGCCGACGAAGAATCGGTGGTGCTTGCGCACGCTCGCGTCGCTGCGGCTTGCAAGCGCGCGATAAAAGTCCATGTGCCCCTTGAGGCACGTGTCGTACCACGCCGTCATGTGCAGGACGGGAACCTTCACCCGATCGGCGCGCGCCACGGCATCGACGCGTCGCCAGAAGTCGTCGTAGCACGGGTGCGAGAGCCACTCGCGCCAGTACGGTGCAGCGCCGTTTTGGTAGGCGGGAAAGTCGATCAGCGGCAAGAACTCCGCCGACCGGCGAACGTCGGCAGCCGCTTCGACGAGCTTGCGCTCGGCTTCGGCAGCGGCCTCCTCGTCCAGGCCGAGCCGCGAAATCGTATCGCGCGCAAGAATCGTCCATACCCACGACAGCTGAAAACCCAATTCGAGGGCGCCGTCCGAGTACGTCCAGCCCTGGTGGTAGTTCGTCGCCGTCATGTAGGCGAACACGGCCTTCAGGTGCGGCGGAGCCTCGACGGCTCCCTGAACCGGCGCCCAACCGAGCGCACACGCGCCGTATAGGCCGACGTTGCCGTCCGACCACGGCTGCGCCGCCGCCCACTCGACCATGTCGTAGGTATCCGGCCCTTCGTCGCCGTAGGGTTTCCACGTTCCCTCCGAGCCGGCGCGCCCGCGTGCCTCGTATACGACCACGGCGTAGCCGCGCTGGGCGGCAACGAGCGGGCTGAAGAGCAGCTCGTGGGTGACGAGAAAATGGTCGTTGTCGTAGGGGTGGCCGTTTAGAAGGACCGGATGCTTGCCCTCATCGGCCGGTCGGTAGACGTCGGTCGCCAGGCGCACCCCGTCGCGCACGGGCACCATCACGTCGCGTTCAACGATGATGTCGTGAGCCATTCGAGCTCCTACGGCCGCCCCGAGTGCGGCGAAGCCCTATTCGTCGACCTCTACGCCGGTCAGCTCCTCGAACACCTGCAGGGCCTCGCCCACCATGTCGAACACCATCTGCCGCGCCGGTTTCATCTCGTTCACGAAGTCGACCCCCTGACCCGAGGCCTCGGTCATGAACGACTCGAGCCCGTGGTCGATGGCCGACTGCTTCACATCGGCGAACAGCAAGAGCTGATACGGCGCCGGCGCCGGTTTTGGAGCATCGGGGCGCGCCCACTCCTCATGCCAGGTGCTGTTGAGGGTACGCATCGTAAAGCCCGAGATGCAGTTCGACCACACGGTGTCTTCGGCCGTAGCGTTGAGCAGCTTTTCCTTGATGATCATGTCGCGGTCGGACTCGCGGGAGACGAGCCACATCGTGCCGCACCACACGCCGCTTGCCCCGAGTGCTAGGGCTGCGGCCAGGTGCCGCCCGGTCGTCACGCCGCCTGCAGCGATCACCGGAACGTCCCCAGCGATGGCCGCAACCTGCGGAACGATCGAAAACGTACCGGTCTTGCCCGTGTGGCCGCCGGCGTCGTAACCGGTGGCAACCAGCGCATCGACTCCGACTTCGAGCTCGCGTTTGGCCTGGCGGACCTTGCCCACGAGTCCCCATACCTGCATGCCGCGCTCATGCGCCGCTTCGATCAGGAACGAGGGGTTGCCGAGTGCCGAGGCCAGGACCGGCACGCGCTCCTCGAGCGCGACCTCGAGCTGCTTTCGCGGAGTCTCGAGCGTCATCCAACCGAGCTCGAACAGCTCGGGCGGATTCTTGGGCGGCGGGATGTTGTGGCGCTTCTTCATGTCCTCGACGAACTCGCGCTGCTCTTTTGGAACCTTGGCGAGCAACTCGTCGATGGTCCCCGACGGCGGCACCGAAGCGGGAAACACCAGGTCGATACCGAACGGTTTGTCGCCGATCTTCTCGCGCAACCACTTGATGTCGGCTTCGATCTGCTCGGGTGTGTGCTGCGTCTCGCCGATCACCGCGAAACCGCCGGCGTTGATCACGGCCGCGGCCACGTCCTTGCAGTGCGTGAACGCGACGATCGGGTACTCGATCCCGAGCGAGTCGCAGAGCTTGGTATGCAACGGATTCTTACCCACGGTGTAACGTCCCTTTCCTATAAAATGTCGTGGCGCTTGCGGCCAGGTGACGATGCCACGGCTCAGGCCCTATTGCAACAGACGTTTAGATAAGTGTATTGACATATGTCTCAAGGGGCGATAGCCTCCGTCCCGCCGGAGCGAGCATGACGGGCGGGGCACTCGACGGCATCAGGGTCCTGGAGTTCGGCGAGGCCGTGTCGGCGCCGTTCTGCGGCCGTCTGTTCGCCGACTTCGGCGCCGAGGTCGTCAAAGTCGAGCCGCCTGAGGGCGACATCGCGCGCCGGTGGGGGCCGTTTCCGCAAGGCGACCCCGACCTGGAAAAAAGCGGCCTGTTCTTCTTTCTAAACACCGGTAAGCAAAGCGTCGTTCTCGATCTCGATCGGCCAAGCGACCGCGAGCGCTTCGTCGAGCTTGCTCGCCGGGCGCACGTCCTCGTCGAAAACCAGCCAGTCGGTGCACTCGATCGTCTTGGTCTCGGCTTCGATGCGCTGAGCAAACTCAACCCGGCTCTCGTCGTCGTCTCGATCTCGCCGTTCGGCCAAACCGGACCGTACGCGGCGTGGAAGGGCTACGACCTCAACGCTTACCACCTGACGGCAACCGGCAGTCGCTACTGCGGCCGGCCCGGCCAGCCGCCGCTCGAACCGGGAACCTTCGCCGCCGACTTCTTCGGTGGCTACGTCGCCGCAGCCTGGGGGCTTGCGGCCGTTCTCGGGTGTGAGCGCGGCCTTGCCGGACAGCATCTCGACGTTTCGTGCGCCGAAGCGGTCGCGGCATTGTTCGTCGGATGCCAGAACATCGGCGCCTACGCGCAAGACGGCGTGTTCGAGCGGCGCACGGGGGTCGGCATGGCGCTCGGCGCGCCGGCGACGATCTTGCCGGCCAAGGACGGATACGTATGGATGATGGCCCTGGAGCCCGGGCAGTGGGACGGCCTGCGCCGGGCGATGGGAAATCCCGACTGGGCCGAGCCGGAAATATTCCGCGACATGTTTGCTCGGGCGCAAAACGCCGACGTCCTCTACCCGCTCATCGAGCAGTGGACGCGCGAGCACACCAAGCAGGAAATCATGGACCTGTGCCAGGCCAACGGCTGCCCGACGACGGCGCTGTTCACGGTCGATGAGGTGGCCCGGCACCCCCACCTCACCGGGCGCGGGGCGTTCGTCGACCTCGAGCACCCGCGCCTTGGTCGCGTGCGGGCGATGAACGCGCCGATTCGGTTGCCGGCTTGTCCCGGCGGCCCGCGCTCGGCCGCGCCGCTGCTTGGAGAGCACACGGACGCCGTGTTCGCCGCACTCGGTAACGGCCGATCGGGCGCGGGAAGCGTGCCCGGCTCGATCGATCGACGCTCAGCAAGCAGTGCGGGACGCCCCCTCGAAACGACCGGGGAAATGCAACGCAGCGGTGAGCCCGAAGCGACGGTACAGGGCGTGCCCGGCCCGCGTCATGCGGCAAACACGTCCGGCACGGGCCATCCCGCAAGCACGGCCGCTGCTCTGGAAACGAACGATCAACGAGAGCAGGTTCCGGGCCAGCAGAGCGGGACGCGCAATGGAAGTCGTGGCACGCCGGCGCACGATCCCGGCTCGGCCAATGCCCGCTTACCGCTTGAAGGCGTGCGGGTCGCCAATTTCGGCTGGGGATGGCTCGGCCCGGTCGTCGGACAGACGCTCGGGTTCTTGGGGGCCGAAGTCTACAAGATCGAGTCGCGAGCGCGCATCGACATCAACCGCACGCTTCCTCCGTTCGGCGAAGGGGTGCGTGATCCCGACCGCAGCATTCAAAACCACGCGGCGTGGGCCGGCAATGGCAGCGTCACGATCAACCTGAAAAAGCCGGAGGGCCAAGCTCTGGCACGCGAGCTCGCCGCCCGTTGCGACCTGGCGATCGAAAACTTCGGACCCGGCGTGATGAACAAGCTGCACCTTTCGTACGACGAGCTACGCCACCTAAAACCCGATCTGATCCTCGTATCGCTTCCTCCGGCCGGCCTGA
>CAZQYE010000225.1:0-4049 GCA_964597375.1 uncultured Myxococcales bacterium | reverse complement strand
GCACCGGGAGTGATGCGGCCGTTTCGATTGCAGCCGCGGGGTAGCGGCCGAGTAGAACCTCGAGTTGTCGGCGTGCGGCGTCGAACCGGCGCTGGCGCTCTTGCACCAACGCCTGGGCTCCGGCCAGCTCCGAGCGGGCCAGCCGCAAATCGAGCACTGGGCGCACGCCGCGGCGGTATCGCTCCGCCACGCGGTCTAGGCTCGTCCGGTAGCTGGCTTCGGTGCTGCGCGCCAGATCGAGCTGCCGCAGCGCCTCGATTGCCGCGAACCAGGCTTTCGCCGTTTGTGCCGCGAGCGACAGGCGCGCGCCGTAAAGATCGGCTCGACTTGCTCGCAGCTCGGCACGGGCCGCCCGGTGGCCGGCGGCCAAGCGTCCCCACAGATCCAGCTCCCAGCTGACGTCGAGTGAAACGCCGAACTGGTTGAACGTCGTGCTGAAGACAGTCGAGCCCGTTCCGGTTCCCCTGAAGTCGGGGAACCCGACAAAATTGCGCCGCTGTCTCGTGCCCGTGGCGGAAGCCGAGACGGAAGGAAGCCTTGGCGCTCCCTCGATACGGGCGGCCGCCGCCGCAGCAGCCACCCGGGCCGCCGCAGCGTGCAGATCTCGGTTGTGCGCCAGCGCTTCTGTTACCAGCTCCGAAAGAACCTGGTCGCCGAACGCATTCCACCATTGCTCGGGCGGCTGGGATTGGGAGACACCGGCAGTGCCCCAGTGCGGCGGTACCTGAAGATCGGCCGCAGTCGGCGCGGGGCTGTGTGCCGAGCAAGCGACCGAAAACAGAGCGAACGCGATTGCCGTAGCGCGTTTCATGCTTGCTGCCGTCTCGAGCGGCGCCGGCGGGGTGCCGGCCGCTTGGGTTCTTTTGGCGGCGCACTCAAGCCGGCGGTGAGAAACACGATCAAGTGCGCCGCGACGCGCGGCGTGTCGTCCGGGCTGACCAATCCGCCGGAGACGTAGGCCAGGCGACTCGGCTCGGCGAACGCTGCCGCCATCGCTCCAATGGCGAACTGAAAACGCAGCGCGAGCTCGGCGTCCGAGAGGGCAGGGAGGCTGCGACTGAGCTCTGCCAGGTATCGCGAGCGGACCGCGTCGAATTGAGCGAGAAGGAGAAGGCGTACTCTTTCGTCGGGCTCGCTATGAATGCGCCCGAACAGTCTGGCGAGCCGCGAGGTGCCTCCCGCGTCCGCCTGCGCGAGCTCGACGACCGGCACGATCAGCGTATGAACGATCCGTTCCACGGGAAGCGGCTGCTCGCCGCCCTGCCGGCACTCCGCGTCGAGCAATTCCATGCGCCGGGCGTTGAGCGGGCCCACGCGTCTGGCGAAGACGGCCTCGATCAGGCGTTCCTTGGAGCCGAAGTGATAGTGGACTGCGGCGAGGTTCACGTCGGCCGCCGCGATTACGTTGCGCAGAGAAGTCGCCGAAAATCCCTGGGTTGCGAACAGCTCTTCAGCCGCATCGAGGATTCGGGTCTTGGTGTCGAGCGAGGCCACGATGAAACGACCGTTTCAAACGATTGTTTCAATCATACGTTTGAGCATTGCCTAGTCAAGCACCGCCGATCACCTGCGGCGAAGGGTGCTGGCCCATCTGGCGTAAGGCAGGGATTTCCCTAAGACCTTGAGGGAAAATCCTAATTGCACCAAGGACTTAAGGTGCAGTAATGTAACCTGCACGAGAACTTCCGGGAGTGTTCCACTGGCTTCGACGTAGATCGCGTGCCGACCCGCCCGAGTAAGATCGGGCCGTTGCCGCAACGTGCCGGCAGTGGACCTCCGTAGATTGCCGAAAGCGCGACAGTGCACGCTGTTGCCCGGCAGGGGAAAAAGGGGGTACCCGCATGTCCAGAAAGATGACTACTCACCACCGGTATTCGTTTCCGTGGATCGGCCTGGATGCGCTAATCGGCTCAGCCGCGCTTGGGCTCGCGATGCTGCTTCCCGCGGCAACAGGGATCGCTCAGACGACCGTTCCGTTTGCGACGGCAACGGGCGTCGTCGCGGTTCACTACAACGACAACGGAGGCGGCGAGAACCCGTCGAACCAGGCCTACCTTCGGGCTCAGTTCAGCGAGGTCAATACGAACGGGGCGGTTCTCAACTTCGATTCGACGCCCCTTCCCGGAGGCGGCGGGCTGTCGTGGTACCTGCTGTTTCAGGCGGTGCCCGACCAGTTCGGTTTCGACATGATCCTGGAGGCGCCTACGGCCGACGGATCGAATCCGCCGCCGGTTCTGACGGCGTACGACAATACGGACAACTCGCTTCCGGGGGCTGCGCCTGCAGGGCCGGTTACGTGGGCGATCAGCGGATACACCGGCGCAACGGACGGGCCGGCGGATCCGGCGAACGGAATCATCAACAGCGTAATCCGCGGCGGCAGTGGCGCCCCGCTTTACGACGGGGTTACGATTACCAGCCAAACACTGACCGTTGCCGGAACGGTCTTCACGATGGACATCGCCGGCGAGCTTGACAGCGACGGGACGATTTACTGGTACACGGTCGGCCAACCGGACGGCCAGATGAGCACCTTCGGCCTGACCGGCAAGATCTACTTCAGCGGTTCCCTTACGTACGACTCGTCGACCGATACGACCCCGCTGATCGATTTCTACGCCGGGACGATCCAGTTCGACGCCGAGGTGATTTGTGGAGACCGCTATGTGGACGTGAGCGGCAACGACTTCGGCAACCTGTGCCTCGACAACCTCAGCCCGTGCGCGACGATTCAGCACGCGGTCGACGTGGCCTGTCCGGGAGACACCGTGCACGTCGGTGCCGGCGTGTACGACGAACAGGTCGTCATCTCCGGCAAGGACGTGAACATTGCCGGTGCCGGCGCGGGAAGCACGGTGATTGCTCCGACGTCGGTCGTCGCCAACACCAGCAGTTTGTCCACGGGTAACCCGATCGCCGCAATCGTGCTGGTCGACGACAGCACGGGCTCCAACATTTCTGGCGTGACCGTCGATGGTGCGCCGGGAGCCTTCGGCTCCTGCTCGCCGGGTTACATGGGTGTGTTCTTCCGCAACGGTTCCGGGTCCCTCGTCGATTCGGAAGTCACGAACGTGTATCACCCGACCGCGGGCGGCTGCCAGGCGGTCATCGGCGTGTTCGTGCAGAGCGACACGAGCGGCAGCTCGACGGTGACGATCGACAACAACTCGATCGACAACTACGGAAAGAACGGCATCACGTGCAACGAGGCGAACACCACGTGCACGGTCACGAACAACACCATCATCGGAAGGGGCCAGGTGTTCAGCGGCGACGCTGCCCAGAACGGGATCCAGATCGGCTTCGGCGCGACCGGCAGCATCGTCGGAAACACGGCCAACGACAACTGGTACGATCCAATGACCTGGTGCTCGACCGGAATCCTCGTGATCGGGGACGGTATCGACGTCCAGGGCAATACGCTCGACGGCAACCTCTGCGACCTGATCGTCCAGGGCGACGGCAACACCATTGCGGGCAACAACATCGCGAGCTCGGTGGCGTGGCCGTTCTCGATCCTAGGCAACAACAACGTGGCCGATCAGAACTACGTCGACAGTGCCCCGGGCGAGGGGATCTACATCGACGGCACGGACAACGTAGTGACGTGCAACCGGCTGACGAACAACGGCACCGGCGTGTACGTCGATGCCTACTCGACGGCCGGCACGCCCAATACCGTCAATGACAACGTGATCGCGGGCAACGCGACTGGACTCGATGCGAGCGCGGTGACGGCCGTTCCTCTGGTCGACGGCACGAACAACTACTGGGGCTGCCCGACCGGCGCGAACACGGCAGGCTGCGACAGTGCCGTCGGGAATGTCGACGTCACGCCGTTCGCTGGATCGGAGCCGCTTTGCGTGACGTGCGCGGGTGCCGGCGGCGACACCGACGGTGACTTGGTCTGCGACCCGGTCGACAACTGCGTAAGCGACGCGAACGCGGATCAGGCCGATGCAGACGGCGACGGTCAGGGGGATGTCTGCGATGCCTGTCCGTTCGATGCGGACGACGACATCGATGGCGACGGAGTCTGCGGCGACGTG
>CAZQYE010000224.1:0-4064 GCA_964597375.1 uncultured Myxococcales bacterium | reverse complement strand
GGGTCGCTCGTGGGAATCTCGGTCATGATCGCCCGCCGCGGCCGTCTCGACATGGAGATCCCCTTCGGGCCGTTTCTCGCCGCGGGCGCCGTGCTCTACATGCTGTACGGGTCGCGCCTGATCCAGTGGTATCTCGATCTGCCGCTGCTGCTTTCGTGACCGCCTCTCAAGCGAAACGGCGGGCGTCTGAACAATAATTCGAGATTTCCCCTTGCATACCCGCGTTTCGGGCCGCTATGCTCGTGGTGCCCTCGTTGCTCCGTTCGACTTCGTCGTGCTGGAAAAGCAAACGACCCTCGGTGGCCAATTCGGCCGGAGATTCACGTGCACGTGAAACGTTTCGTCGCAACCTCTCTCGCATGCCTCGTTCTTACGGCAACGCCGGCCGGCGCCCAGTCCGGTCGTTCGTGTGAAAAGCACGCTGCGGCGGCACTGAAGGGGTGCATCGCGTCGGTCACGAAGCTGTCGCGCCGGTGCTATCTCGCGACCGGATCGCCGTGCGCCGACACGGATCCGGCCGTGCAGCGCGCCCTGGATCGAATCGACAAGAAAGTCGCGTCGGCATGCCCGGACGCTTCGGCGGTCGTGGCCGCCGGCTACGGTCCACTGATGACTCCGTCGTCGGTCATCGCGCGACTGCGCGAGGCGTGCGCAGGCAACGCCGCGTCGCTTGCAGCGCGCTCCTTTGGCGGACCCCACGGCGCGGCGCTCGCCTCGGCGGCCGCCGCCGATCGCACCTGTCTCGAGAACGCCCACAAGCAGGGAGCGTCCCTGCTGCGCAAGTCGTTCCAGCTGCGCAGCAAGTGCATCACCAAAAGGCGGGGCGGCGGCACATGCGACGCAGCCAAGACCGAAAACAAGATCTCCCGCCGTATCACCAAGGCCGCCTCTCGCATCGCCGCCCGATGCACGGCGACGCCCATCGAGAACCTCGTGGCGGTCGATGCTTCCGACTTCAGCGCGCGCGCCGACGAGCAAGGCCGCTGCATGGTCGCCGTTGTTCACGGAGATCCCACACCGTTCTCCCTCGGCTGCGGCCCACGCGCCGAGGTTTCCGTTCCTGCTCGCGGGCAGGACGTTCAAATCGTTCTCGATGAGGCCGTCTGGGGCACGCGTTGTGGGCTCGGCGATCCGTATGCGTTCTGGATTCGGCTTGCGCCTCAAGGGTCGCCCGTCGAGCGAATCGCGTTTCACCTGCAGGGGGGCGGTGCCTGCTTCACCGAAGCCGAGTGCCAGGCCGCGCCCGCCAATCGTTTCGACGCTCTCTCAGACCAGATGCCGCACGCAGGCTGGTTCAATACGACCGGCGCGGCCAATCCCTTCAAGGACTGGACACTGGTGTTTCTGCCATACTGCACGCAGGACATTCATATGGGCGGCGGCAAGGCGAGTGTGTTCCCAAGCGGAACCGTCTACCGCTACGGCGGCATCAACGCGCGCGCCGCAATCCGCTACGTTCGCGACGTCATCTGGACGATTCTCGACGCGGAAACCGCCGCCGGCTATCGGCCTGATTTGCTCGGTGTCGCGTTCGGCGGCACGTCCGCAGGCGGGTTCGGCGCCGAGTACAACTACCACTATGTTCTCGACGACATGCGCTGGGTGAACAGCACTGCGATCCCCAATTCCGCCCAAGGCGTCGACAACGGCCAGCCGACTGGAATACTGCAGTTCGCGGCACCCGTCGCCCTCAGCGACACGGACCCCATCGGCTGGGGCGCGCGCCGGATGATGCCGCCCTACTGTTTCACCGACCCGTGCGTCGTGCACGCGAACATGCAGGCGGCCAGTGCTCCTCGACTTGGGGCGACGCCGTACCAGCAGTTTCTCAACCTGACGAACCAGGTCGACGACGTTCAGCGCCAGACCACCTATTTTACTTCGATCGTCGACTGGACGAACGCGCTGCGCGCCGCGTATTGCAGCAACCAGGGCTTGACGGGCGTCCGGTACTTCATGCCCGCCGTTCCAACGTCGATCCACGGCATCTTGCTCACGAGCAGGTATTCCTCACTGAGCGTCGGCGGCGTCACCGTGCGTGACTGGCTTTCCGCTGCGGTCGACACGCCGGCACAGGTCACGGACCTCGTCGAAGAGGGAACGCTCGTTACCGACATGCCCGGAGTCCTGCCGTTTTCCTGTCCGGTTCAGTAACGGGCGGCACGCCGAAAAACGGCAACCTGGAAAGGGCATGACGCCCTGATTTTTCGGTCTTGCAAATCGGCAGGGCACGGCGTCAAAATGCCGTGTTGGGGAGATGTTGCAGCAAAGAACCGTATCTGCGATGCGCTGTTTCCGAGCCTGTTTCGCCTCCTTTCCATGGCAGGATCGATCCTTCCGGCCGCGCCGGGGCGTGATGCTCGCATTGGTGCTCTTTGCGCTGTTTGCCCGCGGCACGCACGCGGCGTCGGCGCAAAGCGCCAATGCAACGGTCATCCTCGGCCCGGAGGAAACGCTGTTCGACTGGACGACCGATCGCTGCGAGGACTACGACGTTCCCGACGCGCCCGCCCGCGCTTTCCGCGACACCGCGCGGCTCATCCACCTCGTGGCTACCCACTGGACTGGCCGCCAGATGCTCGGCGGGACGCTCGATACGCTCACCCACGAGTGCAGCGTCATCATGGATTCCCACCTCGACGCCGACCCGTCGATGTTCAACGACAAGGAGTGGTTGCACTCGTTCTATACCCCCGACGGGCAGACCGTCTTCGCTCTGGTCCACAACGAATATCAGGGGCACACACATCCCGGCCAGTGTCCTTCGGGACAGTACCAGCAGTGCTGGTACAACTCGGTAACGTTTGCCAAGTCGGAGGACGAGGGAATGACGTTCTCGCACTCGCTGGCCCCGAGCCATCTAGTGGCGAGCGTTCCGTATCAGTACGAGCCGGACCAAGGCCCTTTTGGGATCTTCAATCCGAGCAACATCGTCTTCAACGAAGCGGATGGCTACTACTACGCACTACTGCACCTCGAGCAGTACGGGCTGCAGGACTGGGGCACCTGCGTGATGCGAACGCAGACGATCGAAGATCCTTCGAGTTGGAGGGCCTGGGACGGCACGGGTTTCAACGTCCAGTTCATCGATCCCTACCTCAACCCCGGCGTCGATCCGGCTCTGCACGTGTGTGCGCCCGTGTCGCGCAACAACATCCAGAAAATGCACGAGAGCCTCACCTTCAACACGCACTTCCACCAGTACCTCCTCGTCGGCGTCGCCGGAAAGTACGATCCGAACTTGGGAAAGACGGTTTGGGGGTTCTATTACTCGCTTTCGTCGGATCTCGTCGACTGGACCGACGCCCAGCTCATCATGGAGGCGCATCTTCCGTGGACGTCCGAGCCTCCCGGGGACTTTCTCGTCTACCCATCGATCCTCGATCCTCGCGACACCACCCGCAACTTCGAAACGAGTGGCAAGACCGCCTACCTCTTCTATACACGATGGCACAGCGGTCTGGATCGCGATCTCGTACGCCGGCCGATCGAGTTTGCTCCTTCTTTGATCAGCGGGCGCAAGCTGGTGATCAAGGACCACGCAAGCGATCCCACGCGGCGCCGGGCCCGCTTCATTTCGAAAGACAGTGCGATGACGGACATCGCGTTGCCCGGCGAGCCGGGAGATCCGACTTGTAGTGGGCCGGGCGGGGGCGGCGGCCTGCTGCGCCTGATTGGTACCGGCGGATCCGGCCAGGACACGGGCAATATCGCGCTGCCGTGCGAAAACTGGAAGCCCATCGGACCGGCGAGCGCGCCCAAGGGGTACCGCTACCGCGACAAGGAGCAGGACCAGGGGCCGTGTAAGTTCGTGCTCATCCGCGCCGGCAAGCTCGTCCGGGCTTCCTGTAGCGGCAAGAATCCTGCGAGTCCGCTTCCCTACGACCTAACCGCGGCCGGCGAGGGAAGCGTGGCCGTCATGTTGCAAACGGGAGCCTCGTTTACCTACTGCGCCGAGTTCCCAGGTTCCAGCGGAACCGTGTTCCGTGACAACGAACGCCTGTTTTCCGCTCGCAACGCGCCGGCACCCGCGGGGTGCGCGCTCGGCGTGCTCGAGTAGGGGT
>CAZQYE010000223.1:0-4068 GCA_964597375.1 uncultured Myxococcales bacterium | reverse complement strand
CAGCAGCACGCGGAGGGCGCCGGCGAGCGGCCGGGCAAGAAATCGCGGGTTCCGCTGAGTGTCCTAGTCGTTGCCGGTGGCCTGGTCGCCGGAGGTGCGGCCGCCAAGTTGCTGATCGGGGCGATGACGTCGCCTCCGCCGGCACAAGTGGCGGCCGTGAAGGCGCCGGCTGCAAAATCACCAGCGGCTGGATCTCCAGGTGCGGCCGGGAAAGCACCGGCCAAGGCACCGCCAGCGGCGGCTGAGAAGCAGGCGCCGGCCAAGACGCCGCCGGCGGCGGGGAAAGCCGCCGCCAGCGAAAAATCTCCGGCGACCGCCAAAGTCCCGGCTTCTAGTGCGACTGCTAGCGCGTCCGGCCAGACCGCGGCTTCGCGGGCCCAAGCCGCAAGCCAGGCACAAACGGCAAGCAAGCCGAAGCCAGCGGCAGCGGCCGGAGCAGCGGCGGCCAAGTCGGCGCCGGCAGAGGCCGAGAAGCGGGAGCCGGCCAAGAGTCCGCCGGCGGCGGGGAAAGCCGCCGCCAGCGAAAAATCTCCGGCGACCGCCAAAGTCCCGGCTCCCAGCACTACTGCGAGCGCGTCCAGCCAGACCGCGGCTTCGCGGGCGCAAGCCGCAAGCCAGGCGCAAACGGCAAGCAAGTCGAAGCCGGCGGCAGAGGCCCGAGCGGTAGCCAAGGCCGCTCAGCAGGCCGGGGCTGCCCGAGGTTCCCAAGCCCCTGCGGCCTCCGCCAAGAAGCCGGCCGAGCCTCCGGTCGTCGTTGCCAAGGCGTCGCCGGGCGCACAGCCGGCTGTCCAAAAGAAACCGGCACCACCCTCCGGAGCTGCCAAGCCGCCTGCACCGGCGGGCAAGATGCTCGATTCTCCCCCGCCGGGGGCTCCAGAGGTCTCGTTGCTGTTCCTGCACTGGACGCGCACTCCAGCCAAGCGCATGGCGTCGGTCCGCAGTCCCGGAGGCCGCCTGCTGATCGTTCACGAGGGGGACGTGATTCCAGGTGCCGACGCCCAAGGCATGCACGTTTCGGAAATCCGGCGCGACGGCTTGAAAGTGGAGTGGCGCGGCAACGCCTTCGTCATCCCCGCCGCACGCTGACCGACCACGTCGTCCACCGGCAGGCCCGCACCGGCGGCGAAAGGCGCTTAGTTGATGTAGCCCAAGGCGTCGAGGGCCTTGCGCGTCTGGGCTCCGAGCGTGACCGGCGCCGAGGCTCTGCCATGGAGCTTGGGCAGGGAGCGCCGCCACCGCTCGAGTGCCTGTTCGAGATCCGGTCGCGGCTCGTCGAGCGGCGAAGTTTCGAGCGGGTCGCGCGTCAAATCGAACAGCAACCAGCGGGTGTCGAGCGGCTCGGGAATCCGGATCAGTTTGGCGACGGACGAGCGTGCCATCGTCCAGCGCCCGGCCGGTCCCGGAACCGTCAGCCACGGGCAGCGCGCGTAGCGCTGCCGCATGGGAACGCTGGCGGCGAAGACCACGCGTGAGTCGTCCCCCGAAGCGGCGGGCAGCAGCGGGCGGCCGTCGAGCGCGGGCGGGCACTCGACACCCATCGCCTGGCACAGCGTCGGAACGATGTCGATCAGCGAGACGAGCTTCGACGAGCGGCCCGGCGCCGCGCCGGGCATCCGCACGATCAGTGGGACGTGCAGCAGCTCCTCGTACAGCGTGAAGTCGTGAGCGAAGTAAAGGTCGTGTTCTCCGAGACTTTCTCCATGGTCGGCGGTCACGATCACGATCGACCGTGCGGGATCGACGCGGCGGCGCCAGGCCTTGAGCAAGCGGCCGGCGCGCGAGTCCACGTAGCGAACGGCCGCATCGTAGAGTCCGGCGGTTGCCTCGATGTCGGCTTTCGCAAACGGCGGATCGAAATAAATACGCTGGCGGTCGCTGCCGCGCCGGCGGAACTCTTCGATGATCGGAGTCGTCACGACCCGGTGACCGAAACGGCGCGCCAGGCGTGGCGGCGGCCGGTAGGGCATGTGGGTGTCGATGTAGTGGGCCCACAGGAGCAGAGGTCTGCCATCGCGCCGCCGGAGCAGCCGCACGGCGGCTCGGGTGACCTCGGCGGCGGTCGGGCGCCTGCCTCGCGGGGTCACTCGATTCACGTATCGCTCGAACCCGCGTGCGAACCCCATGGGCTTTTTCGCCAGCCACGGGTTGGAGACGACGGCGGCGGTGGCGTACCCCGCATCACGCGCGATCTCGGCGAGCGTTCGTACCGCCTTGCTCAGGCGGTCGCCGGGGGTGTGGTTGATCACGCCGGTGCGATCCGGATACAGGCCGGTCATCAGGGCCGCCATGGCCGGCATCGTCAGCGGCGCCGGGCTGATGGCGTTTTCGAATACGACCGCGCTGCGGGCGAAGCGGTCGAGACGCGGGCTGGTCTGCTCCTGGTACCCGTAGGTGCCAAGGCGATCGGCGCGAAGCGTGTCGGCGACCACGATCAGCACGTCGGGCGGGCGCTCCTCGCGGGGCCGGCGGCTGCAGCCGCCCGCAACGAGCGACGCCGCGGCCAGGAGCGCGACGATCCCCCCCTTTTGGGGGAAGGCACCCCCCCAAAAGGGAGAGGCGGGAAAGCGGCGAAACGACCCTGCACGGCGCTCGGGGCGTATCCGTAACATACTGATAATAAAGGATTATTTGCTTATGCCGAGGCGGTTGAACAAAGCCGCGGCGAGAGCCGTCCTTGACTCCTATTGGGAGCCTACGTAGCTTGGCCGGACGATTACCCTCGCGCCTGATGTTTACAGGCACTGCGAGCGGGGTCAACGGCACGCCGCGGCGCGCGACCGCCGCGTCAAGGCGACCGGAAAAGGTAAGACACGATACCCTATGGCGAAAGATTCCGCGAACCCCAGCGTAAAAAAAGGCATCAGCCAGCTCATCGACCTCGGTAAGGAGCGCGGGTACGTCACCTACGAGGACATCAACAAGATGGTGCCTCAGGAAGACGTCCTGCCCGAGGATCTCAAGGCGGCCTTCAACGTCCTGTCGGACAACGACATCGAGATCGTCGAAGGATTTACCGAGGATACCGCCGAGTCGGCCGAAGCCGACACCGATGCGTTCTTCGGTGACGAGGCCGACTGGGACGTCAACGCCGCCGAGGTTCCCGAGGTCAAGAAAGCAGCGGAGACCGAGGAGGCCGACGTGCCGGTCGCTCCGGTCCCCAAGATTCGCCCGCCCGAGCGCGAGTATGCCAGCGACAGCACCGATCCGGTGCGCATGTACCTGCAGGAAATGGGCAGTGTGCCTCTGCTCTCGCGCGAGGAAGAGGTCGCCATCGCCAAGGAAATCGAGAGCGGGCTGCACGAGGTCCGTGACTGTGTCTACGGCATGCCGCTGGCCAGTCGCTACGTGATCGGACTGGCCGAGCGCCTGCGGTCGGGGGAAATCGAGCCGCGCGACATCTTTGCCGACGATTCCGACGAGGAGAAGTCGTCGGCCGAGCGCGACGAAAAGCGCCTCAAGCAGTTTCTCAAGGACGTCTCGACGCTCAAGCGGTTGGTCAAGACGTACGAGGCGAACCTGCCGCGGCATTTTGCGCCGCTCAAGGATCAAAAGGTCCGGCGCAAACCGACCGCCCGCGAGCAGCGCTTTGCGGCGGCGCAGCAGAAGGTCCGCGAGCACTTGATCGCGATGAACCTGGGCGAGCGCCACGTGAACGCGATCGTGGCCAAGCTCAAGGAAGCGCACGAAATCATGCGCCGGCACCGGCGCGTGATTCGCAAATACGAACGCCGGACCAAGCGTGACGCCAAGCAGATTCTCGAGATCGTCCGCCAACTTTCGTCCGGCGGTGCCAACGCCAAGCGCAAGGCGACGGGGAATCTGCGCATGAGCGTGGCCGCCGCCGAGAAGATGGCGGCCGACATCCGCCAGGCACGACGCGCGATCTCGGAGGTCGAAAAGAGCATCGGGCTTTCCTACGAGGACCTCGATTACTTCCTGCTGATCATCCGCCATGGTGAGGAGCGCGCGCAGCGGGGCAAGAAGGCGCTCATCGAGGCGAACCTGCGCTTGGTGGTCTCGATCGCCAAGCGCTACACGAACCGCGGGCTCGGGTTCCTCGACCTGATC
>CAZQYE010000222.1:0-4069 GCA_964597375.1 uncultured Myxococcales bacterium | reverse complement strand
CATCACGTTTCGTTTCACGTTTCCGACCTCGAGCGCGCGCGTGCCTTCTATGCTGGGGTGCTCGGTCTCGAGGAGATCGAGCGGCCGCGCCTGCCGTGCGACGGTGCGTGGTTTCGCATCGGGGACGGTGAGGTCCACTTGATCGTGCCGCAGGAAGGGACGGAGCCCCCCGGTGGGGGGCTTTCGCCCTACGCGGTTCATGCCGCTCTGGCGATCGACGACTACGAGGCCACCCTGCGGGAGCTCGAGGCTGCCGGGGTCGAAGTGCTCGCGACGAGCGAGGCCGTCGGTCAGATGTGGATCGAGGATCCCGACGGCAACGTCATCGAGCTCATCGCCCGCTGAGGGGAGCTGCCGCGGCGGAATTCGCCTTGACCGAAGGCGTCGATCGCGCTACGAAAACAGTAGATCAATGAGTTGCTGCGCGCACATCGCGGGTACTTGGTACGCCTACTTTACTTTTGGCCAGGGTCGATCGGGGCCCGAGGCGGGCGGCTGAGTATGCGCTGAGCGCACGGCTTGTTCGGATTTCGGAAGCCCCGAGAAGTTCTCGGGGCTTTTTTTTGGCTCGATGAGGCCGTTGCAAATGATGAGGAGGCCGCTGTGAAAACGACCGAACGACACGAGGAACCCGCCGCGCTAGCTCCCTTGCCGACGCCAGCCGAGGTGGCTGCACGCTTTCCCGCCAGCGTGAGGGCGCGCGAGACGGTTGCGGCGGCGCGGTTGGCGATCCGCGATCTGCTGGCCGGGCGCGACCGCCGGCGCATGCTGGTCGTAGTCGGCCCATGCTCCTTGCACGATCCGGCGGCGGCGATGGATTACGCCTGCCGGCTCTCGCGCGTTGCCGATGCCACGCGCGATCAGCTCGTGGTCGTCATGCGCACCTACTTCGAGAAGCCGCGTACCACGACGGGGTGGAAAGGACTGATCAACGACCCAAGAGTCGACGGAAGCTGCGATGTGGCCTCGGGGCTAATGCTGGCGCGCGCGATTTTGCGCGACATCGGTGAGCTCGGCCTGGCTTGCGGCAGCGAGCTGCTCGACCCTGCGACCGGCGCATACATCGGCGATTTGCTGAGCTGGGCGGCCATCGGCGCGCGCACGAGCGAAAGCCAAGTCCACCGAGAAATGGCCAGCGGTTTGCCGATGCCGGTCGGTTTCAAGAACGCCACCGACGGGCGCATCGAAACGGCGGCGCGTGCGATGATCGCCGCAGGCCGCCCACATACCTTCATTGGAATGGGTGCCGACGGCCGAGCCGCTCTCGTGCGCTCTGGTGGCAACCCAGACCGGCACCTGGTGCTTCGCGGCGGCGACAGCGGACCGAACTACAGCGGAGAGCACATTTCGCGTGCAGCCTCGATGGTTGCGGGGGAGGGGATCGCAAGGCCGGTCATGGTCGACTGCTCGCACGGCAACTCGGGCAAGGATCCCGCCAAGCAGGCCGGCGTGTGCCGCGCGGTGCTCGAGCAGGCACGCCGCGGCCGGCGGGAGGTTCTCGGCGTCATGCTCGAGAGCAACCTGCGTGAGGGAAGCCAGCCCTGGGCACCGCGCGAGCAGCTCGCCTACGGCGTGTCGATTACCGATGCGTGCATTGGGTGGGAAGAGACCGAGGCGTTGCTCTACGAGATGGCCGAGCTGGTCTCGGGCCGCCCGGCGGCACCGGTGCTCACGAGCTCGGCGGCTGTGCCGGCGGCGTCTTGACCGAGTGTTGTTCGCAGCGTTCGCACTGTCGCGAGCTTCCGTTCCGTCGTTGTTCCGCCGCTGTTTACCAAGGCGACCGGGTCGTTTGGTCTGCTGGAAGGCTCGTTAGCTAGGGTGGGGAATCGTTTGCTCAGTCGAGGCGATTGACGACACTGGCAGCCGGCGGTCGCGTTAGCCTCAGCGGCGTGACCGGCTGACGAGTCTTTGCGATGGATTCTCTTACGCAGACGGCCTTGGGGGCCGCAATCGGCCAGGCGGTCCTCGATAAGGAAGACGCGCGCCGAGGTGTCGTGTTCGGGGCGATATGCGGCGTCCTGCCCGACCTCGACGTCTTGGCCCGCGCTGGTGGCGAGATGGCCATGCTCGTTCACCATCGCGCCGAGAGCCATTCGCTGCTCGTCCTGCCGCTGGTCGCGCCGCTCATAGGATGGCTGGGCTACCGGCTCTTGGGCCGCGGGCGCCGACTCCGTTCGTGGATGCTACTCGCGTTTGCGGCCTTGCTGACGCACCCCCTGCTCGATGTCCTCACTCCCTATGGAACCCAGTTGTTGGCTCCTCTGTCGCGGCATCGCTTCGCCGTCGATGCGGTCTCGATCGTCGACTTGTTCTATACGCTGCCGCTACTCGTTGGGTTGTGGTGGGGCTGGCGGCAACGGGAGCATCCTCGAATGGCGGCGGGCGTGGCGCTTGCCGTCTCGACGGCCTACTTGGCCTTCGGGCTGTGGCAGGCGTCGCGGGCGCTCGAGCTCGTCCGCCCGCGGCTCGCGCAAGCGGGGTTTGCCGCGGCCGAGGTGCGCGTGATTCCCACGCCGTTCAATGTCTTCGTGCGCCGCATCGTCGCACGGGACGACCAGGGGAACCTGATGCTCGGTCACGTGTCGACGTGGAGCGACCATGTCACACCGCTTCGCTATCTTTCACGGCCGGCCGATCCGGCGGTCGAAGCCGTAGAGCAAAGCGAGGCGTTGGCCGAGTTCAAGTGGTTCGCCATGGACATGGTGAGCTACCGCATACAGGAACGTCCCGATGGATCGGCCGTGGTGTCGGTTGCCGATCAACGCTACGGTCTGATCAGCCGGCCGGAGGTCGCCGTGGCGTTCGAGGCGCGTGCACGAGTCGATCGCGGGGGCCACGTCCACGACGTCACGCTGCCGCGGCCGACCGTGGCAATTGACCTGCCCGCCGAGCTGCGCGCGTGGTGGTCGTTGCTCGCCGGTCGCTCGTGACCGAGACGTTACTGGAAATGGCTAGCCTTGCGATCCCTCTTGCCGCCCACGTGGAACGCTCCGTGCGAGCGGCATCGCCGCCTTGTGTGAAACCGCCGTTGCCGGCACTGGCCCGAGGGGCGCCGCTTGGGGTTGCGAGCCGTAGCCATGGAGGCACTGGCGGGCGGCGCTTTTCGAGTTGAAGGCGCGGGCTGCATGGAAGATTTGCTGCAGGGGAATCGTATGAACCACGGGATGATCGAGCCGGTCTTGTCTCATTTGCTGGCCTTGCGGGGGCAGCCGCTTCCGGTGTTCGACGACTTCGGGCGGTGGCGATCGTCCTATACCGAGCTGTGTGCCTCGTGGGACCGGCCGATCGATCGCGCGATCGCCGGAGGCTTTGCCAGTGATCGAATCGGCTATGCGTTTGCGGCCGGCATTCAGGCGGCGCTGCGGCGGTTGTTCATGGATCTACCCGAGGGAGCGTTTGCGTCGGTGTGCATTACCGAGGAGGGCGGTGCGCATCCCCGTGCGATCGAGACGACGCTCACCCGCGATGACGGCGGGTGGCGGATCGACGGGCGCAAGAAATGGTCGACGCTGGGACCCGCGGCCGACGTGCTTTTGGTCGCCGCCGTGCGCGGCACGCGTCCCGATGGGAACAAAGACATCGTACTGGTTCGCGTCGATGCGCGGCGGCCGGGAGTGGCGATCGAGGCAATGCCGCCGACACCGTTTGCGCCCGAGATCGAGCACGCGGTAGTTCGGCTGGAAGGCGTGCGCGTACGCGACCACGCCATTTTGCCGGGGGACGGCTACCTCGATTACATCAAACCGTTCCGTACGATCGAGGACACCTTCGTTTCGGCAGCGGTGTGCGCGCTGCTGTTGCGCATCGCGTGGGCATCGGCGTGGCCCGAGGAGCTTTGCCAGCGCCTGCTCGAGACGCTTGCCGTTCTGCACACGGTCGCTGGATGTGACCCCAAGGCCCCCGCCGTTCACGTGATTCTCGATGCGGCGCTCGGCGAGCTCGGCCGGCTGACCAGACCCGAGGGGCCGCACTGGGACGCCGTCGCCCCCGAGCTGCGCGAGCGCTGGGAGCGGGACATTTCGATCATGCGAGTCGCCTCGGGAGCCCGTGAAAAACGCCTCGAGCGGGC
>CAZQYE010000221.1:0-4086 GCA_964597375.1 uncultured Myxococcales bacterium | reverse complement strand
GCATTTCCGCGTTACGCGTCATCTTGCAGCGGATGGCGCATCGCGTCAACCCCTTACGTCCTGCCGCTCGATGATCTTGGCCAGGCCGAGCAGGACGCTCGCCACCACCAATCCAGTCGGCGCAGCCCCGGCCGCACCGGCAACCAGGGCGATATGGCGCGGCTCGGCCATCTTCAGTTCAGTTTTGTACAGCACGTTGCCCGGGTACTTCTCCACGCCCTTGAGCGCCCGATAGTACGCCTCGTCGCCGCGGGCGGCGCGCCAGCACAGAGCGCTGCCGGCCGTGCCAGCAAGAAAAACCACCAGGGCGAGCGCTTTGAGATAGGTCGCCATCGATCCAGCCTCCAAACCTGCGCTCAAACGACGGTCTTCCGGCCCTCCAACGGATAAACGAAAACCGACGGGTACGGTTTCCGCCGTCCCCGCCATTTGCGGGCGGGAAGCACCGACGGATCGGCCGGCTGAAAACCCTGCCGGGCGAAGAATGCGGCCGCACGAGGGTTGGAAGTGCATGCAAACACAGCCTCCATGCCGGCCCGGCGGGCCTCACGCAAAAGCCGAGCGACGAGCCGGACGCCCACGCCCTCGCCTTGAAACCGCGTAATCGTATATAGGCCGGCAATCTCGGCCAGGCGCTCGCGCTCGTAGGAAGTTCGGTCGAGCGCCCCGACCCCCGCCAGTCGCCGTCCGGAGAACCACGCCCCGTAGGCGGAGAGCAGCAATCCAGCGCGCTGCCTGGTCGAACGCTTGAGCAGGAACCCGTCACGCTCGCCCCTACGCAACAGCTCGGCGGCCTGACCGAAGTCTTCGAGCCTGAGGCGCTCGACGGTGCAGTACGCGCTTCGCGTGATCAGCGTTCCGGCCCCCTCGTACGTGAAGAGCTCTTGCTCGATGCGCGCGGCGTCGACCAGGTTGACCGACTCCACACCGTCGCGCACGGCGTCGCACAGGAGCGACAGCTCCCGCTTCGTCCAGCCGCCGCAGCGGCCGAGCCGCGCCAGTTGGGCGGTGGTCACGAACGACCGAACGCTTCCGTTTTTCGGAATCCCGCCGCGCGGATCGACCACCACGAGCTTGCTCGCCGAAAGAGCAGCCGCCAGCCGGCACGCTACGCCCAGCCTCCAGTTCCGGGTGCTTCGCTTCGGCAACACGACGTTTGCGATGCCCCGAATCAACACCCTTTCTGCAACGGCCGCCAGAGCGGAATCGAGCCGACGTACGTTGCTGATGGCGACGCGGTCGGCCGTCGGTCGGCCACAGCTGACGATGACCACCGCCGTGTCGTTGGCAACCAAATCGGCCAGCGCAGGTGCGATGGTTTCTCGCCGGTAACTCGGGTCGACAAGGACGACGAACGCGCGCCCGCGGAACGCTTCGAGGTAGAACCTTTTTTCCAGCGAGGAAGTCATTGCCGCACGCCGTCGCGCCGTAGCGATGGGGACGACACGTTGCGCGGCCGGCTTTCGACGGCCGCCTTGGGTCGCCGCGAACAGCGCAGGCTAGTCACGCACCTACTGTCTTGCAAATCGCAACCCGGCCTTCTACAACCGCGGCGTGTCCCCAATCTACGGACCTTCGCACATCGAGGCCGCGCCGCGCCGCCCAAGGCGGCGGGCTCTGGCCACGGCCGCCCTATCCTGCCTGGTCGTCCTCGGCTGGCACACAACGGCACTGCCGGCGTCGGGCCGCGTGGCAGCGGTGGCCACCGAACACGAACTCGCTTCCCAGGCGGCCATCGAGATTCTGCGGGCCGGCGGGAACGCCGTCGACGCTGCCGCAGCCGCTTCGCTGGTCATCGGAGTCGTCAACCCTTCGTCCTCCGGGCTCGGCGGCGGCGGCTTCATGGTGTTTTACTCGAGCGCCGATGCGCGGGCGCACGCCATCGATTACCGCGAGAGCGCACCGTCGGCCGCGAGCCGCGACATGTACGTCCGCGGGGGCCGACTCGATACCGCGGCGAGCCGCCATGGGGGGCTGGCCGTGGCCGTTCCCGGCGAGGCGGCCGGATTGGCACTCGCCGTCGAGCGATTCGGAAAATTGCCCCTCTCCCGCGTCGTCGCGCCGGCCGTAAGACTGGCTGCCGAAGGCTTCGCGGTCGGCCGGCACTTGGCCGAACAGATCGCGGCGCACCGGGACGAAATTGCCGCCCAGCCGGAATTGGCCAGGGTGTTTCTCGACGCGGAAGGCCGCCCGCGCACGGCCGGAAGCCTGCTCGAACGACCCCGGCTCGCCGATACGCTGCGGCGTTTCGGGCAAGAAGGAGCGGCGCCGTTTTATCGTGGCGACATCGCCGGAGACATTGCCGCAGCGGTCCAGGCTGCCGGCGGCATCATGACCGCCGCCGACTTGGCGGCCTATCGCCCGCTCGAACGCCTCCCCGTGGTCGTAGACTACCGCCGCTGGCGCGTGGTGGGCATGCCGCCGCCCAGCTCGGGAGGCGGCGTGATCGGAGAGGCCCTCGGCGTGCTCGCCCCCTACCGGCTCTCCGACCTCGGGTTCAACTCGGCCACGTACCTTCACCTGCTGGCCGAGACCCTCAAGGCCGTATTCGCCGACCGGGCACGTTATTACGGCGACTCCGACTTCGTCCGCGTACCGCTCGCCCGCCTGCTCTCCGTCGATCACACCGCTGCACTGCGCGCTCGGTTGCGCGCCGCGAGCGCCGTGCCGTCCTCGACGTTCGGGCAGGACGCGCCGCCGGACGATGCCGGTACCTCGCACATCTCCGTCATCGACGGCGAGGGAAACGCCGTCGCCTGCACGACGAGCATCAACACCGCCTTCGGCAGCTTCGTCGCCGTTCCCGGACGAGGAATCATTCTCAACGACACGATGGACGACTTCAGTGTGCGGCCGGGCGTCCCCAACGTTTACGGACTCGTCGGCAGCGAGGCGAACGCCATTGCGCCCGGCAAACGGCCGCTGTCGAGCATGTCGCCGACGATCGTCCTCGAGGCAGCCTCGCCGCGCCTGGTGGTCGGCGCCTCGGGAGGACCGCGGATCATCTCGGCGACTCTCCAAGTGATGCTCGACGTGCTCGAATTCGGCTTCGACGTCGAGCACGCCGTCGCGGCGCCACGAATTCACCATCAATGGCTCCCCGATCGCCTCGCGGTGGAACCCGGGGTCTCCGAAGGGGTCCGCGCAAGCCTGGCCCGCCGCGGCCACAAGGTCGTCGATCTCACGCACGGTGCAGCCGTGCAGGCAGTGGAGCTCATCGACACGAAAGGCGAACACTTGTTGCGCGCGGCCTCCGACCCACGCAAGGGTGGGGTGGCGGCGGCCTACTGAAAAGGCCGGTCAGTCGAAGGCCGACAGGATCGTAATCGTCTGGTCCCTCTGCGGCCCGACCGAGATCACGCCGGCCGGAACTCCGACGAGCGACTCGATGCGTTCGATGTAACTGCGTGCCTCGGGCGGCAGGTCTTCGAGCCGGCGCGCGCTCGAGATGTCTTGTCGCCAACCGGGGTGCTGCTCGTAGATCGGAACGACGCGATCGAGGGTCGACGCCAAGGCGGGAACCTCGTCGGTCGTCGTGCCGTCGGCGAGCCGGTAGCCCGTGCAGATTAGGATCGGGTCGATCCCGGTGAGAACGTCGAGCTTCGTGATCGCGAGGTGGCTCACGCCGCTCGTGCGCACCGACTTTCGCACCACGACGGAATCGAACCAACCGCAGCGCCGCGGCCGTCCCGTGGTCGCGCCGAACTCGGCCCCTTCGCTGCGCAGTCGGTCACCGACCGGCCCCTCGAGCTCGGTCGGGAACGGGCCGCTGCCGACCCGCGTCGTGTAGGCCTTGGTGATGCCGACGACCTTGCGCAGTAGGCGCGGCGCAATACCGGCGCCGTTGGGTACCGCACCAGCTCCCGTGTTCGAGGAGGTCACGAACGGGTAGGTCCCGAGGTCGACGTCGAGCAGCAGCCCTTGCGCGCCTTCGAACAAAACCTTGCGTCCGGAAACCAGCGCATCGTGGAGATAGCGGGACGTGTCGTGGACGAACGGAGCAAGAATGCGACCGTATGAGACGAGGTCGCCGACCATCTCATCGTAATCGAGGACGGCCTCGCCGAGCATCGCCTCGAGGTAGGC
>CAZQYE010000220.1:0-4093 GCA_964597375.1 uncultured Myxococcales bacterium | reverse complement strand
CTGCGGTCGCTGCCGTCGAAACAGGCTACCCGCCGCGCCTCCGCTCTACGCGTTTACGCGCGCACGTTGCGGGCCGCCAGCGTCTGCGCTGCCAGCTCGTGGAGTGCCTCCATCCGTTCGATGATCGGCCAGCTCGGCCGATTCTTGCGCCATAGCTCGGCCCGCAGCCTGCGTGCCCGCCGCCCCAGACGATCGAGCTCGCGAACGATCGCCGCCTTCTGCCGGGCCGAGGCGGCATTGTAGCGATCGACCGCCTCCGCAACCCTCGCCCCAAGCTCGGCCACGTGCTGTCGCAGGGAGCCATCGGCGAGCGCCGCAACCTGCTCGCGCGCCAGACGCAGTTGCTCCGCCATGCTCTCGAGTCGTCCGAGCTCCTCGCTGCCGAACATGCCGGCCAACACCGACTCATCGGCGACGCGAGCTTTGAGCGTACCGAGCCAGCCGGTGCTGCGCGCAGCCTCCACACCACCCACCGGAAGCGCATCGATCGACGCAATGCTCCGGCACGGCGACGAAGCAGTGACGAACGGCGAAAACGGATGGCGAGAATTGAGCGCGACCACGTGCGAGAAATGCTCGGGCCAGCTCTTGTCCTCGCCGTAGTTGTTGTCGCTGATGCCCACCGAAACCACTCCGGGGACGAAGACTTCCGGATACTGCATCCTGAGTAGGCTCACCTTGTTGAGCGAGGCGTTGTGGAGCACCGCACCGGGTCGCGAAAAATAACGCGGTCGTCCGTGCCGGAGCCAGCCCGGAAGACCGACCGGAGCCGAGAACACCTCGCCTTTTTCGCTCGGATACAAGTCCACCGCACTCGAGACGTACCCGTCTGCCCCGAGCTCGGCAGCGGCATGTTCAACGGTGGGCCGCGTCGACGCGCTCGACAGCAACACAGCCTTCAGGCGCGGGCAGCGGCGGCGGACCGCCCGAACGACGTCCCGGTCGACGACCAAGCGCGATTGCCATCTCCGCCATGCTCGTTCGGCAAAAATCCGCAGTTGGTCGGGAGTATAGTCCGCCTGACTCGCCATCAGCACGCCGCGCAACAGCCCCTGCACCCGCTCGACGTATCCGGGCCCCATCCGACGGACGAGCAGGCGGTGCCACGCCTCGCTCCGATCGCCAAGGCGAACCGTTGCCGCGTAGAGCAAGCCTGGCAGCCCCCAGTAGCGCGCCCCTCGCTCGAATCGAACGAGGGAGCGAATCGGCCGCCGCCACTGGAAGAACGGCTTGTCGGCCGCAGCAGCGCCGTCGCGCAGCTCGGGATCGATCATGATTTCCCAGCCGATTCGCTCGCCGATCGTCACCTCGAGGTGCACCGTCCGGTCGAGGTCGAAGACGACGAATTCGGCATCCTCGGGAACGATTCGGTCGATCGTCTCGGCCAGTGGCCTGCAGCCGTCGTGCACGACGTAACGATCAACGAGTCGGAACCGATTTGTTTGGTTTGACGACCCCGGAACCATGATGGAGCGCGCAAGTGTAAACTCAGCGGGTCCCTCCTGCCAAGTCTCACATGCAATATTTTTCCGTGTCGCGGACAACCGGTTGAATTCACGCTGTGTCGCAGTGCGGCAAACCCTGGGTGCTCGAAGCACCGCCGCTGGGGCAAGCAAACGATCGCCGCGTATTCCGACGTCGCAGAACCCGGAGGACTTGCGGTGCGGGCGCTCGGGCAAACAATCAACCGCGGCGCTTCGCGGCGTCGCTAGCCGCAGAGGCTCGGGGTGCCGGCGCTCGGACAAACAATCAACCGCGGCGCATCGCTGCGGTGCAAGCCGCAGAGGCTCGGGGTGCCGGCGCTCGGGGAGCAAGCAACCGCGGCGCTTCGCGGCGTCGCTAGCCGCAGAGGCTCGGGGTGCCGGCGCTCGGGGAGCAAGCAACCGGAACAAATCGCCGCACCGTAAATCGCATAAGCCCGCGGCGGATCGCCGGGGCGAATCGGACGGCGGCGGTTCGCTCATCTGTTAAGCTCGCCGCCCTCGGGCGCCAGCTCCGGCATGGCGGACAAACGTTACGCCGAGCGCGAGCCAAGCCGAAAACCGACAGGGCCGCTGGGCGGGGTGCACCAGCCTCAATCTCACAATATTTCCCGCGGGAAAACGCGCGAGCACGCGTCAGATGTGGCCCAGCGTAGCATCTCCCAAGCGGAGCGTACCCAACCGTACGTGAGCATTGGCAGTGAGCGGCGAGATGTCGCAGCCGCGAACGAGCACGGCCGCAGATGGCGCGTGCTCGCGCGAGCAATCGCGGTTTTCACCGTGAAATATTGTGAGATTGAGGCTAGATGCGGTGCTGGACGCCCAGCGACACGATGCCCCCGCCGCCGAACCGATAGCGCCCGGGAATGATCAGCGCGTTGGCACCGGACACGTAGCGGCTGCGCAGGAACCAGTATCCGACCATCCCTTCGATCGTCCACGTACCGCGCGTCCACGCGAACCCGGTACCGAGGCGCTCGTCTTGGGAATCGAACAGTAGCGGCGAAAGACCTCGGTTGCCGACAATTCGCGTTGCGTGCCCGAATCCGGCGCGCCACTCTAGGTTCTCCCGCACTCGGAACTGGACGCCGATCGCTCCCCGCCATTCATCGAGCGCATCGGGCACAAAGGGCGTGTTGACCTGGGGTGTCGACGAAAACTTCACGGTGGAGCGCCCAAGCGAACTCGAGTCGGTCCAGCGACCACTCACCGACACCGACAGCCGCTGGGTTACGTGGCGGGTCACCCCGAGAACGATCTGCGCGGGGATCTTCAGATCGAGATCGACGTCCTGTCGTTCCGGGCCGAGAGACGCCATGCTACCGCGCATCCAGATCATGCCCGGGCTGCGCATACCAAGTCCGACCGCCCAACCGTCGTTGGGCCGCCACGTTGCGCCCACGGCGCCTTGGATCCCCGGGCCCCGCATCGTAAAGCGCACGGGAATGACCGGGGTGGGATAGTGCGCCCGGAAGTAGCCGATCAAAGGCGCAACTTCGGCGCCGAGCCATAGGTGCTCGCTCACCTCATAGGCCAAGCCAAGCGGAAGGTTGATGACGCTGGTTTCCGAATAGAAGTCGGCTGGAACGCCGGCATCCGGCTCGGGGTTGAAGTTGTAGTTCGAACCGACGCTGCCCGAAACGCCAAAGCCGAAGACCGTGCGGTCGCCGGTACGAATCGCCGCGCCAAAGTCGGGGATCAACGTAATCGCGCTGCGCTCTGGGGTGTAGGCGGGATTCCCTTCGGCGCGGATTTGTTCCTGCCCGTAGCCGATGCCGAAACTCGTTGCGATCGTCGACTGGGTAAACCGCGCCAAGCCGGCAGGATTTGCGAGCAGTGCGTCGGGCGGCGCGATCGGCTCGGCGACGGCCGCGCCGTTGGTCGCGTTTGCACCAGGGCCGACCGTGGACACGAGCAGGCCCGATGCCTGCGCACCGGCGGGCATGGCGAGCCAGGCAAGCAATGCCGTACTCAAAGCCACTAGGCGACGGCCGAGGCCCGAGGCAACGGGCGCACGGCACACCCCGAAGGTCCGGCGCCCTCGGCCCGAACGCGCAACGTTCGTGGCAGAGCAACGGGGGTTTCCGCCCGAGTTCGGAACGTTCGCGGCAGAGCAATGGGGGTTTCCGCCCGAGTTGGGAACGTTCGCGGCAGAGAACCGGCAGTTTCCGCCAAAGCGCGAGATCTTCGCGGCAAAGCGCCGCCGGCTTCCCCCAAAGCGCTCGAATGCATTGCTCCGGCGTCCAGCGCCCGTCGCGCAACGGCTTATCTTCTGAATTCTATTCATGTTTTCCGTCCGTTCGTGTTGTCGGCGGACGTTACGCGACAGGCCGCGTTAACGGAAGATGTTCCGTCGTGGGATGCAGCTGCGCGGGATGCGGCCCCGCGGGATGCGGCCCCGCAGAGTGTCCCTTTGCGGCACGCGACTCCGCGGGATGCGATCCCGTGGAATGCGGCGCCACCGCACGCGGCTCCGCGGCACGCGACTCCGCGGAATGCGGCTCGGCGTAATGCGACTCCGTGAAATGCGAGAACGCGCCCCTGTGGAACGCAGCTTCGCGGGATGCAGCTCCACGGGACGCAGGTCCGCGGAATGTGGCTCCGCGGGATGT
>CAZQYE010000219.1:0-4100 GCA_964597375.1 uncultured Myxococcales bacterium | reverse complement strand
GGCGGCCTCGATGCCGCCGGTCTCGTGGTGGCCGCTCGCGTGGGTGGCGCCGGCGCTGCTGCTGCTTGCCGCCCGGGGCATTCGGGGCCGGAGGGCTTTCTTGACCGGCTGGCTGGCCGGCATTGCGTTCTACTTGCCGGCTCTTTACTGGCTGGCGCCGACGATCGTCGCCTACACGCGGATCGGCTGGATCACTGCGGGTGCGGTAATCGTCCTCCTGTGTGCGGTCGAGGCGTGTTATTTGGGTCTTTTCTCGCTCACCATCGAAGCGCTGGCACGCCGCGGTGCCGGCCGCACGGTCGCCGCTCCGGCCCTGTGGGTGCTGATCGAGTGGAGCCGTACGTTCTTCCCGGCGGCGTTTCCCTGGGTACCGCTTGCGACCTCACAGGTCGGCGGACCGCTGTGGCTCGTGCAGATGGTGGACGTTACCGGAACGTACGGCCTGTCGGCGGCGATCATCCTCGTTGGCGCCCTTTTGGCCGAGACGTGCGTGCGGGCCGGCTGGTGGAAACCGCAGCCTGCCGGTCTGACAAGCGCATGCCCGAGACCGGAGCGTTCGCCGAGCGGGTCCCCGGCGGCAGCCAACGCGGCAAGCCGCGTGCCCGGCCCAGTGTGGCTACCGCTGGCCGTCGCACTTGCCGTCTTTGCGGTCGTCGTCGGCTACGGGATGTTGCGTTTAGCGGCGATCGAGGCCCGGCCCGATCAGGCCCGCATCCGTGTGGGGATCGTTCAAGGAAACGTCGAGCAAAACGAAAAGTGGGACCCGGCGCGGCAGGAGGAGATCCTCGAGCGCTACCTCAGGATGTCGCGGCAGGCCGCCGAGCGCGGGGCGCGCTTGATCGTGTGGCCCGAAGCCGCAGTTCCCTTTTTCCTCGAGCACGATCCTCGGCGCTCGCGAATCGTCGATCTTGCGCAAGACACCGGTGCGTGGCTTCTCATCGGCGCTCCCGGATACCGCCGCACCAAGGGTGGTCTTCGCCAGCTCAACCAAGCGTGGCTCGTCCGGCCGGACGACGGGCTTGCCGCGTGGTACGACAAGATCAAGCTCGTGCCGTTCGGCGAGTACGTTCCGTTCGGCTTCCTTCTTTCCTGGGTGGACCGGGCCGTCGAGGCGATTGGAGACTTCGACCGAGGAGACGAGCCCGTGGTCTTCGAAGGCCCGCCCACGGCGCATGGGCCCCTGCGGTTTGGCGTCCTGATCTGCTACGAGGGAATCTTTCCCGGTCTTACCCGGCAGTTCGTTGCACGTGGTGCCGAGTTGCTCGTCAACATCAGCAACGACGCCTGGTACGGGCGCACGTCGGCCCCCTACCAGCACTTGGCGATGGCGTCCCTGCGCGCCGTGGAAAACCGCGTGCCGCTGGTGCGGGCGACCAATACGGGCATCTCGGCGTTCGTAGACGCGGCCGGTCACATCGAGGACCGTACGCCGCTGTTCGAGGAGGCCGTCACCATCCGCGACGTGGCCATTCCGCAGGGATCGTCGTTTTATGCGCGGTGGGGAAACTGGTTCGTCTGGCTTTGTGGCCTCGTGCTGGCCGCGTGCGTCGCTCGCGTGTTGAACGTGGCTGCGGTGCGTGGAATCCTTCACTCATCATGATCGTTGCCGAAGCGCGCGAACGCCTTACCGCCCTAGAGGAGCGACTCGAGCTCCTCGGGCGGCATCTTTGACCTCGCCGGTCTCGAAAAACGCCTGAGCGACCTCGAACGCAAGAGCCAAGATCCGGCCTTGTGGGACGACCCCGAGCGGGCCGAGAAGATTTTGCGCGAGCGCGCGCACGTCGAAGCGCAAGTTCAGAACTACCGTGAGCTCGAAAGTGCGGTCGCGGACCTGCCCGTCTACCTCGAAATGGCCGAAGAGGGCGACGAGGATGCTGCCGCCGAGTTCGAGCAGACCATTGGGCAGCTCGAGCAGCGCGTCGAACGCATGCAGGTCGAGCGCATGCTGTCGGGGCCCTACGATCGCAACAACGCGATCGTGACGATTCGTCCGGGAGCCGGCGGAACCGAGTCCCAGGACTGGGCGGAGATGCTGCTGCGAATGTACCTGCGCTGGGCGGAGCGCCGGGGACTCAAGACTCGGGTGCTCGAGTACACGCCCGGTGAGGGGGCGGGAATCAAGAGCGCGACGTTCAGTGTCGAGGGCGAGTACGCATACGGACTGATGCGTGCCGAGTCCGGAATCCACAGGCTGGTTCGGATCTCACCATTCGACAACGCCGCCCGCCGGCACACGTCGTTCGCCTCGGTGTACGCGTTTCCGGAGATCGACGACACGATCGAAGTGGACATCAACGAGGAAGACCTTCGAATCGACACCTTCCGTGCCAGTGGTGCCGGCGGGCAGCACGTCAACAAGACGGACTCGGCGGTACGAATTACGCACCTGCCGAGCGGGATCGTCGTGACGTGCCAGAACGAGCGCT
This sequence comes from uncultured Myxococcales bacterium, assembly GCA_964597375.1. Taxonomy (GTDB): domain Bacteria; phylum Desulfobacterota; class Binatia; order UBA1149; family SPBQ01; genus CAZQYE01. The sequence goes on along the minus strand of CAZQYE010000219.1, from coordinate 1,674 downwards.
CCCAGCACAAAAACAAGGCCACGGCGATGAAGATCCTGCGCGCGCGGTTGTATGAGCTCGAGCGGCAAAAGCAGGAAGAAAAATTGGCGTCGATCGGGCCTGCCAAGCAGGAGGCAGCCTTCGGAAGCCAGATCCGCTCATACGTCCTCCACCCCTATCGCCTGGTCAAAGACTTGCGAACCGGACTCGAGATGGGTAACGCCGACGCAGTGCTCGACGGCGACATCGACCGGTTCATCAACGCCTACCTGGTTCAATCCTCGGCCGAAGGCGGCGCCTAAGCGCCCAACCTCGTCCGGGCCGACTGAGGGCCTGCGGGTCTATAAAACATGCGTCACGTAGTTCTTTTCGACGCTTGATGGCCGCAAGCGACGGAGCGTCGACGAGTGCCCGTCAAGTCGTTGACTCCCGCCGAGCGTTTCTCTGCAGCACTGACGTCAAGTGCGCGAAATGTCTTGAAGTCTGTTTGTCGCCTTTCGGCATGACGCTTGCGTTGAAGATCGGCGCACCAATCCGCTTGCCGGCCGTATGCCGCAGCTGCCTTCCTCCTGATTCGGCCGCGCCGGCGAGCACAGGGGTATGAGAGATGAGAACGAAGAGCATTCAGTTGGCCGCAGCACTTCTCGGTGCGGTCTTGTTCTGCGGAGGGCCTCTGGCGGGCAGCGCCGGGGCCGTTTGTGGTGACTTCAATATCGACGGCGGCGTGACGGCGACCGACGCTCTCGGCGTCCTTCGCGTGGCCGTGGGTTCGGAGAGCTGCCCGCTCGTCCGCTGCGACGTGGACAACAACGGCCGGGTGACTGGTACCGATGCACTGGCGGTGCTGAAAACGGCCGTCGGGCAGGTGGTCACCATGGTTTGTCCCGGTGCCGCGGTGAGCAGCATCGCCGAGCTGCCCAAGGCGACCGGACCAGTCGTCGACGACTCGAGCAGCGCGGCGTTCGTCGTGGGCCTTCCGGCGGCGACCGCCCAGACCACATCGCTGGTCCTCGGCGACCTGAGCACCCGCAGCTTCGACTCGACCAGCAGTATGGCTGCGTGCGAGGTTGCAAACATGAGCCGCATCGCGGTGACCGCGGCCGCCGAAGCGGACCAGATCCTCTGCTACGTGCAGAACATCTTCGACGCGAACCAGGACGTTGGAATCGATATCTACGATGGGCAGTACCACGTCTTCGCCCTCGACTTCGGCACTCCTCCTCCCGGAAGCCCCCAACCTCCCGACCAGGGTGGACCGTCGAAGGTCAAGATGAAGATCGTCCGCGACGGCTCGACGATCACGGAGTTCGAGATGTTCGCGTGTCAGGACAGTCCCTCGGGCGAGGTGCAGAGCGAGTACACGCACCAGACGATCGACGGTGGTGACTTCGCGATGACTGCGAAGGGAATGTTCGTCGACCCGATGGGCGGCACGAACGCGCACCAGATCGAGGTAAGTGGTCTGCTCGACGACGTCGGTCGCTTCGTAGGGAAGAAGGACATCAACCTCACCCACCAGAGCGACTGGGGCAACGGCGGCAGTGGATACGGTGAGATGCTGGTCGAGCAGAAGCCGACGCTCATCGACATCAACGGCTACGATGCTGGCAGCTGGACGTACGAAGTTTCGCCCGGCGTTGAGCAAACCGACAACTACTCCCACCGAATCACGGCCGAAGCCGAACTGTTCGACTT
>CAZQYE010000218.1:0-4114 GCA_964597375.1 uncultured Myxococcales bacterium | reverse complement strand
CTCGAGCCGTGTCGCCGAGAATCTCGCGGGCACCGATCAACGTAAGAGGCAGAGCTTCGGTGGCACCGTAGGGTGTCCAGAACTCTCCGGCGGGCAACATCTTGACCAACGCGGCGGCAACGCGCACCGGGATCGGCGCTCCGGCCGAGAGAACGGTTCGCACGCGAGGCAGTTGCACTGGGTTTTGTGCCTGCCAGCTAGCAAGGGTGTGGCAGAGAACCGGAGAAAGAAACGCCGAACACACGGGGTAGGCATCGAACAGTCGCAGCAGCATCGGCGCGCGTACGCGCGCAAGCTGCGACAAGTCGAAGTTCGGAATCAGCGCCGTGCGTCCGAGGGCCGCGCTCATGAGCGCGAGAGCGGGAAGGGCGATGAGATCTACTTCCCCCTCTTCCTGCGGGCCGAGCATGTCCGCCATGATGGCGAGAGTCGCCGAGAGGTTCTCGTACGAGATTTCCACTCCCTTGGCCGGCCCGGTGCTTCCCGACGTGAAGGCAATCAACGCAGTATCGTCGGGGCGAACGGAAGGGACATGAGCGGTACGTCCGGCGTGGCGCAGATCTTCGAGCCGGAGGGCGCCGGGCACCCGGCGGCCGACGGCAACGCACACGCGCGCTCTTCGGAACAACGACGGTCGTATCGCGCGTAGCAGGAAGGCTCGGCTCACGGCGACGATTGCTTTGGGCTCGGCCGAGGCAGCGCATGAAAGGAGATGCTTCGTACCCAAACCCGGATCGATGAGGACCGGCACTACGCCGCAGGAGATCAGCGCGAAGAAGACGGAGAAGAACTCGACACTCGGGGGGATCAACACTAGCGCACGGTCGCCGGCCTCGAGACCACGGGCGCGCAGGCCCGCCGCCAGCCGTTCCATTTCTTCGGCGAGTTCGGCGAAGTCGATTCGCCGAGACGCCCGGCTCGCCGAATCTTCGATAACGGCCGGCCGGCTCGATGCCGTTCGCAGGGGGTCAAGAAGACGTTCGATCGCAGCCGTCGAAGGGGAGCGGATGGATCTGGAAGGACGCGAGAGGAATTCGCGAATCATCATGTTCACCTCGCCGGGTCTCTCGGCCATGACGAGGTGGCCGCCTTCGACGATGTGAGGATCGATGTTCCACCGTGCACACAGCCTGCGACCCGCTGCCAAGGGCAGGACCTTGCCCTGGGCGCCCCACAGGACCAGCGTTTCGGGAACGGGGCACTTCGAAAGCTCGTCGAGCTGCGCGTAGGCATCGAGATCGCGAAGGACGTCCATCAGCGCCTCGTTTTGTCCGCGCCGCGCGGCGAGTTCGGCCAGTCGCGCCTGGAGGCCCGCAGGAAGCAGGCGGCGGTCGCCCTGGATACCAATGATCGTTCCAGCGAGCGAGGACGGGGTCTTGAGCGCGCCGAGCATGCGCGCCAGCAACATCCGAGCGGGGCGCCCCAAGGCGGACAAGTGCACGAGCGGCCCGAGCACGCCGGCCGAAAGCGTCTCCCGCGTGAGAACGTTGAAGAGGATCAGCTTCGCGACTCGTTCGGGATACTTGCGAGCGAAGTGGACCGCCAGCGCGGAACCCATGCAGTTTCCAATGAGAACCGCCGGCTGACCATTGCAATACGTGGCGAGAAGCCGATCGAGCATCGCCACCATTCGGCTCATCGTGGCTCCGCCGGGCGGACGGCTCGACCCACCAAATCCCGGCAAGTCGATCGCGTAGCACGTATGCGTGGAAGACAAGTCGGCGATCTGCCCGTCCCAGATGCGATGACACGTGCCCCCATTGTGTAGAAATACGGCTGGAGGGCCGGTTCCCTCGACGCGGATCGTAATGGGGTTGTCTTGAAACGAAAACGACTCGAGCGGCACTCGGCAGACATACCGATTCTAAAAAATGCCCGCAACTAGCATAGGCGAGCGCCGGCCGGCACATTCACGTCCCCGTTTGTGCTTTCCTCGTTCGCGCCGTCCCCGCGCGGGGAGCGGCACGCCGGTTACGTTGACTTGACGGAGCTGGTCGTTGCCCGTCAAGAACCGAGCGGCCCGCGCTTTTCCCTTGCGATGACCCTCAGAGAAACGACGTCATTCCAGGACTGTACGTGCCTGACGGCAAGAATAGCCGGCTTAGTCCGCGAGCAACCAGTCGAGAACCTGCGCCGGCCGCTCGATGAGAACCTGTGCGCCGCAGCGCCTGAGTTCTTCGGCGTTGCGAAACCCCCACAGCGCGCCGGCGGCGAACATGCCCGCTGCCCGCGCGGTGAGCATGTCGGTCCCGGTGTCGCCTAGGTAAAGGCAGCGGGCGGGGTCGATCGACAATCTCTTGGCGATTTCGAGCGCGACCGTGGGATCGGGCTTTCGCGGTACACCGTCGCGTGCGCCAGCAACGGCCGCGAACTTCCAGCGCGAAAGCAATCGCTTGACGATCGCCTGGGTAAACTCGTCGGGCTTATTCGAAAGGACGGCCATCGGAACTCCTGCATCGACGATGCGGCCGAGCATCTCGGGAACGCCCGGGTACGGGCGCGTCTTGCGGTCCCAGCGCCCGGCGTAGATTCGCCGCATCGAGGCAACACACGCCTCGATCGTTTCGTCGTCTCGGCGCTCGGCGGGAAGAGCCCGACGGGCCAGCTCGACGACGCCATCACCGATCATCGTGCGATAGCCATCGAGTGTGTGTGCCGGGCAGCCAAGCTCGGCCAGAGCCTCATTCATCGACTCGCCAAGGTCGGCGAGCGTATCGAGCAAGGTTCCGTCGAGGTCGAAGACGACAGCATTACAGCGGCGAGATCGGACCCGTTCGATGAATGTCGTCAATGTTCCTCCAAGATCAGCGCCACTTTTGAGCGCGGCGTTTGCGCCGCCGAGGCCGACCAAAAACATGATGCGGGTTCCGCGTTCTTGGAACAACGAGAACCCCAAGATCCGGTCGGGAGTGGTTCCTTCAGAGCGCGTTTTTCCGTTGACTGGACCAACTGAGCAGCGGTATCTTCGACTCGACCAGAGCCTGATACCGCTCGATTGAGGAGGCCGGCACCATGGAGGGAGGCAGGCATCCTGACTACACACACGCAGGCAGACGGCGAAGCCGAGGCTGGCGATACACTGTGGTCGCTTGCGCACTGGCTGTCGCGACGGTAGCGGAGACGCAGACGGCCAGTGCCTGGTGGTGGTCGATCGCCGGCAGCGAACCAACTGTAACCGGAGGGGGCGGACGGGCCGTCGCGATCGACGGTCTTGGAGACGTCGCCGTCGCGGGAAACCGAGTCCGTGCTGTCGGTTCCACGTTCGAAGGCGACTTTACGGTCGCCAAGCTCGACGGCGTAACGGGTGCAACCCGGTGGATCCACGCATTCGCAGGAAGTCTGACGTGGGCGTCCCATGAAGCCACTGATGTCGAGGCGACCGCGGGGGGCGACGTGATTGCGGCCGGACGTGTCAGTAACGTCGGATCGGGATCCGATTTGGTCGTCGTACGCCTAGCGGGAAGCGACGGAAGTGAAGTCTGGCGCACGACCATCAACGGCTCGGCGGGAGCGCACGACGAGGCGCGATCGATAGATCTCGATCAGGCTGGCGATGTGCTCGTTGGCGGGCTCATTGCTAACGCGGCTCCGGAGCAAGACGTCGGCGTGCTCAAGCTTGCCGGTAGCGACGGGTCCGAAATATGGAGGCTTCCCACCGACTTCGGCGTTCGCGCGATTGTCGTCGATCCGGCGGGCAACGCCGTGGCAGGCGGCAATAAACCGGTTGCTCCTTCTCTGACAGCTGCGGCGGTCGTGAAAGCGGGCGGCGCAGACGGCTCGATCCTGTGGACCTGGCAGACGCCCGACGGTGAGCGTGCGCACTTTGAGACAGTTGCCACGGACGGCGAGGGTAATGTGCTCGTCGCCGGGGACTTGAGCGATGGCGATACCTACCCAGCATTTGTCGCCAAGGTCGCGGGTTCCAGCGGGGAACAGCTTTGGCTGCGTCGTTTGCCGCGGAGTTTTGTGGCCTCGGTGGTAGCGGACGCGGCCGGCAATGTCGTGGCAGTGGGGTCTCGAAGCGACCGCACGACGACCTACCAGCAAACGATGGTGTGGAAGCTTCGAGGGAACGACGGAAGACGCCTATGGCGGACGGCCATCGGGCGACGAG
>CAZQYE010000217.1:0-4138 GCA_964597375.1 uncultured Myxococcales bacterium | reverse complement strand
GTCGGCACGAGTTCCCGCTACACCCGTCCGCGCAGCTTCTCCCCGCACCGGTCAACCGAGATCCCTCACCGCGCGGCCTGCGCCATTCTCGCGACGCTCGTCAGCGCAGCTTCTCGCCGCGCCGGCGCTTGTCGCGGACCACCTCGTGGCCGCCCCGGCCAAACCACCGAATCTGTCTGGCGATCCCGTGGAGAATTCGAACCTCGCGTACGTCGAGGCCGCTGCGCGCGAGCACGGCGCGGATCGACGCCATCACGCCAGCTGAGCCCTTCTCGGCCAGGAAGCCGATTTCCGTAAGCGCGTCTTCGAGAGCGACGAGCATCGACTCGACCGCGGCGGCGTCGGCCGGAGCCGGTCCTTCGCCGCGATCGGGAACGGGGCGCGACAACGATTCCCCGGCCCACTCGGCCCACTGGCGCCTGACCTCGTATAGGCACAGCAGAACCGCCTGGGCGAGATTGAGCGACGGGTAAGCCGAAGCAGCGGGAATGTAGGCAAGCTGGTGGCAGACGGCGACCTCGTCGTTCGTCAAGCCGGTATCCTCGGCACCGAATACGAACGCGGCCGGACCAGATGGAACGCCGGCTGCCGTAGGCCGGGACGCGGCAACTCCCGTGGGCTCGGCCAACCCGGCTTCTTCGGCCAGCGCGGCAGAGGAAGCGGCGACATCCGCGGCCGTCGCTCCGCCACTCGCAAGTCCGCTGTCCTCGGTAGCGGCCTGCAACGGCCCTGGCCCGGTACCACGAACCGCGGCGGACCGGGCCAGTTCGGCGGCAACCTCCCGCACGTCGCGTGCGCGCCGCCGAAACGCGCCGGGGCGGCACGTGGTCCCCACCACGGTCGTGCAGCCTGAAATCGCCTCGGCAAGCGACTCGACCTCGGCGGCCGAGCGAAGAACGTCGGCTGCGTGGACCGCCATTCTCCGTGCCTGTTCCCAGTCGAACTCCGGACGGACCAGCGCCAGCTCGGCGGCCCCCATGTTTTTCATGGCGCGGCAGACTGCACCAACGTTGGCGCCGCCGCGGGGCCGAACGAGCACTACACGTACCGGCAGCCGGTCCGCCGCCGGCTGGTCGTCAGTCGTCGGAGACAATCGTCCGGATGCGATCCTTGAGCGTGGCGAGCGCCTCGCGCGCCTCGTCGCGTTCCTTCTCGGCTTGCGCGATGTCGGCTTGCGCCTGCGCCCGCAGGCGCGACAGCTCGACCTTGAGCCGGTCGATCTCTTGCTGGGCGTCGCGGTAGAGTTGGGCGTGCCGGTCGGCTTCGGCCAGCCGCTTGCGAAGCTGTACGAACAAGTCCTCGCTGCTCTGGCCCTCGCTCAGTTGGTCGCCAACGCTCGGCTCCGGCTGCGTCTCGGCCGCCGGCGGGGTGGACGGCGCCGCGGTCTCGGGCGGCGCCTTTTTCTCGGGAGCCTGAGCGGGCTCCGCCGCGGGCTCGGGAGTCACGGCCGGCTCGACCGTTTCCACCTCGTCACCGAGCAGCTCGCGCAAATCGAGAGGCTCGGCATCCGGTGGAGGCGTCTCGCCCGACCACTCCACTTCGAACTCACACACATCGCTTCCATTGACCCGACAAGCGCTGCCGTGCTTGACGACCACGCCCTGAGCGCCCGAAGCCTGAAGCCGCTGGGTGAGCTCACCCTGGATGGCAATACACACGTTCGAAAACCCCGGCATGCCCGAATAGACCACGCGGGCGTGCCCCGGCCCGTCGACCGTTGCCTGGTAGCCGCTTCCTTCCGGTCCGCGGAACGCGGACGGAAGCCGTCCGAGATTGGCGAGCAAGTCCGTCGTCGGAATGTAACGCCCCTCGGGCACCGCCCGCTGGGCCACGTACGTAAACCCGCGCGCGAAACTCGTGTCGCGCGGCGAACGTCGCATCAAGTCCGTAAACTCGGATGAGACTTCCGGCGTCCAGGGATACCACTTGTCCGGATCGAAGCCTGCGTACCGCTTGCGCTCGGACTTCGAGAGCGACGGATGCATCGCTGAAAGAAATCGAAAGACCTTGCCCGAAATTTCCTGCGTCGTGCTCACGACCGCTGCACCTCTCGATCGAAGTGGGTTCCCACGCACGATGGCTACCGCAACGGCCACCGCCCGCGGTCCACTCAGGCCACCAACAAATCAGTCTACCACGGTTTCTTCAAGAGGCGGCAGCGAAATGTTTGCCGGAGCTGCGGGCCGAAAGGACCGCCGGTACAATAACGTGCTGAACTCTTTCGCGGACCGCTAGCGACGGGCGCCTCTTCAGCGAACCCCCTCAGGCATGCAAGCGAAACGACGCGCGGCTTGCGCCGGCAGACTCTACGCGGCCGCCGGGCTCTCGACAGGCGCGAGCGCCGCGATCAACCGCACCATTCCGTTGAGCACCCCCGCCGCGTAGGCGAGGTCGAGGATCGCACCGTCGGAAAGCCCGCGGGCGCGCAGTTCGTCGATCCGGTGCTCGCCGATCGTATGCGAGTGCAACGTCAAGTCGCGCGCAAAGCGCAAGCACGCCGCCTCGCCGTCGGGTAGCGTCGATGCCGCGCCTTCGCTCGCCGCCACCACGTCGGCCGCGTCGACGCCTCGCTCGGCGAGCCAGTTGCGACAGTGGTCGGCGAAGTAGGAACTCCCCGTGAGCCGGCCGACGACCAGGCCCACCCGCATGAAACGATCGCGCGGAAGAACGCACACGGCTTTCTCGATGGTGCGCAGGTGGCCGTCGAAGATTTCCGGACAAGCATCGAGCGCCTGATACCCCGGCGGCAGCAACGAAAAGCCTAGTTGGTGCCGGAACAGCCGCTCGAGCCCGTGGGCGACGTCCTCGGGGGACCTGCCGGGAATCGGGCGCTCTCCGAGATCGATGCTGATGGCCGTCAAACGCGACAGCAGGGTGATCGCTCCCCGACGGCCCGCTTCGAAGCGGCGCAGCGGCGCGGGAATCTCCCGCGGGACACCGAGTGCGTTGGCAATGCGCGTGATCGAGTTGAACGCCGCCATTACGGAAACGACCTCGACGAGCTCACTACGCTGCGGCCAAACCTCGGCAAGCTCGAACACGTGTTGCGGTCCCACGGCACGAGGGTCCCGCGTCAGCCGCGCGGCAAACGCCACGCTGACCCGCTCGCGCTGGTCGAGGCCCGCTGCGTCGGCCAAGCGGCGCTCCACCTCGTAGGCCTGGCTTCGGTCCATGCCCGCCGCCTGCAGGAACACCATGTGTGCGTCGGCGCAGTAGTCACAGTTGGTTACCTTCGACACGACCACGGCCAGCAGCTCCTTCATTCGGCGCGGGACCGTACCGTTCCACATGCTGGCGAGCCACGTCCGGTAGATGCTCTGCATCGTGTCCGGACGCAGGCTGAACACCTGCATCAGGTTGGGGATCCGCGGGACTTCGGTGCGGATCTCCTTGTAGATGTGGGCCAGACGCCCGCAAGCCCGCGATGGGGGGATGTGCCGAATGTAGGCCATGCCGCGCCGGAAGAGGAAATCACGAGCCGACCGCAGCAGTCAAATGTGACCCGGATTCACGCACAGGCGAACCGGGCCAGTGCTTGACACGGCGCGGCACACGGCCAAAAATACTGAACGTTCAGTATGAAGCAATCCTCCGAGACCACGAGGCGTGGAGCCAAGTCGCGCCGCGAATTGACGGCAATCGCCATCGACTGCTTCTCTCGATTCGGTTTTCAGGGAACCAGCGTCGATCGCATTGCACGCATGGCGGGGGTCACCAAGGGCGCCATCTACTACCACTTCCGCGACAAGAAAGCGCTTCTGGCGGCAGCCGTGGCCGACCGGGTCTCCGAGTTCGAGACCCGCGTGGAGCGGGCCTGCTCGGGCGCCGACCCGGAAGAAGCGCTGCGCCGCATCGGGCGTGTCTGCATCGAGCACGCACGCTCGAACGACCACCCGCGCTTCATTCTCACGCTGATGATCGAATCGCTGGAGACCGAACGTGAGATCGCAGCCCAGCTTCGCGCCATGATGAGGCGCTTTCGGGCGTTCCTTCGCAACCTGATCGAGGACGGGCGGCGCCGCGGCTGCTTCCGCGAGGACGTCGATCCGGAGACGCTCGCGGCCGACTACACGAGCAGCGTTCTCGGTGCCGAAATTCAGTTCTACCAGGATCCTGAGCGGTTCCCGTTCGACCGAAC
>CAZQYE010000216.1:0-4144 GCA_964597375.1 uncultured Myxococcales bacterium | reverse complement strand
ACGGTCGTCGGGATCCAGCGGGAGGGTCGTGCGAGCGCGGCCCAACCCGGCACGCCGGGCTCGCACACGGTAGCGACCGGAAGGAACGAGCGGCCAGAAACGAAACCGGCCGGAAGACCCGGTGCGGCGCCACGGCCGCCGGAGGCTGTCCTCGGCGATCAAGCGTACGAGCGCCCCTTCCACCGGCACGCCGCCCGCGAGCACGACACCTCGGACCCGAGCGGGACGTACGGAGTGAAGCGCGGCCACGGCGTCGAGATCGAAACCCGCCTTGCCGCCTCCGGGAACGTGGTTGCCGGCGTCGTCCACCGCTGCTCCGGCGTCAACGATGCGAATCAAGCGGGCGTGCGACATCCCGACGTCGGCCAGGTCGAACCGATCGCCCCCTGCCTCGGCGGACAGCGGGTCGATGCCGCTCGCCGTGCCGGCAAGGACCGGCGTTCGCCCCGCCATCCCGGCCCCTGTATCCGGATCGGCGGGAAAGCGGACCCACCGGCGACCGTCGACGCTCACCTCGACGAAGGCCAGTTCGTCGAAGATCGGACCGTCGGGCGAACCGGCGTGAAAGGCGTTCTCGAACACCACGAAATCGTCTCCCGGACCGTCGGTCACGAGGTTGTTTCGAAACGCAACGACGATCCGGCCGCCGTCGCCGAGCGACAGGACGTCGGTCGAACCCTGCGTGAGGCCGCCCCCCTCAGGCGGTCCGAGAACGATCCCGGGCAGACCGTCCTGGCCAAAGCCGGCGCCGGCGCCCGGCGTAAAACTGCGGACGCCGTCGGCGAAAGGATCTCCGGCGTGCGCTGCCCCGGCCCCGGCGAGCGCGAGCCCGGCGAGGCACGCAAGCACTCGCCGGAACCCGCACATCGTCAAGCACGCGCGAAACGACAAGCCGGCCATGCCTCCGGTTGCCGCGGCGGCGGCGGCCAGTCAAACGGCCGGACCGTGGGCGGCCCTCAGCCCGCCGCCGGCTCGAGCTCCGCCTCTGGAATCGCTAGGTCGTGCTCCTCCTCCACCGTCGCCGGCTTGAGGTGCAGCGCGGCGCGCACCGCAAATGCCAGCAACGCCAACCCGCCTGAAATGATCACGAGATCCGGCACCAACCGCCACTGGCCGATGCTGCGAACCAGCGGCAACTCGTAGAATGCCGGACTGCGTGCGTGCCACAGCCCGTTCACGAACGAGTCGTGGAGTTGCAGCATGCCGACCGGGAAGAGCGTGAACAGCGCCATCGCTACGAGCCCTCCGTTCGTGGCAAAAAAAGCGAACTTGAGCAGCCGGTCGCTCCAGTACTTGGGATCGACGATGCCACGGAGAGCGAACAGGCTCAGGCCGATCGCTAGCATCCCATAGGTTCCGAAGAAGGCCGTGTGGCCGTGGTTCATCGTCAGGTATGTCGAGTGTTCGTAGTAGTTCACCATCGGCGTCGTGATCATGAATCCGGCCACGCCGGCACCGAGAAACGCCCACACCGCAGACGCGCCCATGAAAGCCATCGGCCAGCGGTAGGGAAAAGACGGCTCCATGGCTCGGGACTGACGTGAGTCGAGCGCGACCTTGAGGAGCAACAGCACGATCGGGACCGGTTCCATCGTCGAGATCACCCCGCCGAGGGCCAACCACAGGTCCGGATCACCGAACCAGTAATAGTGGTGGCCGACGCCGATGATGCCGCTGAACATCGCCAGACTCGCCGTCAAATAGGCTGCGCGCAGCGCCTTGCGCTTGGACGCCAGCCCCAGAGTCGTCACCACGTATGCCATGGCTGCGGCGGCAAAGAATTCGAAGATCCCCTCGACCCACGTATGCACGACCCACCAGCGCCAAAAGTCGGCGATCGTCAGGTGCGTCGATGGCGTGTAAAACAAACCGAACGCGAAGAACGAAACGATCGCGATCGCCGAGTACGTGTAGAACGGTACCGTTCCCCACCGGTCCTGGCCGCGACCGAAGGTCGGCCGCACGGCACGCGCCACGATTACGAGCCAGATGATCAGGCCCACGAATAACAGCAGCTGCCACAGCCGCCCGAGCTCAAGAAACTCCCACCCCTGGTGGCCGATCCAGAACCAGTTGTCGCCCGCCATCCCTTTCACGCCGAGGGCCGTGCCCGTCAGACTCCCCACGACGACGACGAACACGGCACCAAACAAAACGTCCACCAGGAGGCCCTGCCGGCGTGGCTCGCGGCCGCCGGCGATCGGCGCCAGATAGAGAGCCGCGCCGACCCACGCGGTCGCCACCCAGAAGACGGCCAGTTGCAAGTGCCAGGACTTCGGCCAGTTGTACGGAATCAGTGAGGCAACCCAGTCGATCCCGTAGAACTCTCCGGGGTGAACCGTGTAGTGCGCCATCAGCCCTCCCTGCAGAAGCTGCAGGACGAACAAGGCCATCACCACGAGGAAGTATTTGCCCGTCTTGCGCTGACTGCTCGTGACCGGAAGTGCGACGAGCTTTTCTGCAACGCGGTCGTCGAGAGTCGGCGTCGATCCGTCGCGATCGAAGTTGCCCTTGAAGTACAGGACCAGCGCTCCGCCCATGGCCGCCATCAGCGCCAGCAGCGAGACGACGGACCACGTCACCGCCTGTGGAGCGATGTCGTTTCCCACGCTGCGGTCGGGCGGCCAGTTGTTCGTATAGGTAAGGGTCTTGCCCGGGCGCAACGCACCTGCGGCCCATGCCGTCCAATAAAAGAAGTCGGCAAGCTGCTTGCGCTCGGCCCGCGTGGGGACGGCGCCGGCGTGCACCACCGTTGCTCGGTCGCCCTCCCCAAAGACACGGTCCCAGTGTTGTTCGATCTGGCCGAGGGCGTATTCGCCGGCTTCAGACAACCTGAGCTCGAGCGTGTTCGGGTCGGCCGTCGCATGTTTGATCTCGTCGATCACCCGGCGGTCGATCGCCGATTTCTTCTCGGCCCCGACCTGCTCGTATCCGACACCGAACTCCGATCGCGCGTAGTACTCGCGCATGTAGACGCCGAGCAAATGAAGCGTCGTGGCCGTGTAGTCGTTGCCGCGGTACGTCCCATGGCCCCATACCGACCCGTTGTCCATCAGCCCGTACTTCTGCCACACGCTCTGGCCGGCCCAGATGTCGCCACTCGTCAGAAGTGTGTGGCCCGCCGGCCCAGTCACGCGCTCGAGATACGGCGGGGCCTTCTCGAACGTGTACCAGCCGCCGACCAGCGTAATGGCCGCGGCACCAAACAACGAGAACAAGAACAGGGCCTTCAAGCCTCTAGAGATCATCGAGTTCCTCCTTTATTCTATTTCGGATCCAAAACTCCACTTTCCGCTCAAAAAAACTCTCTACCCCCGACCCGTAACCAACCGCCGCCGCCGCGCCAGCACGTCCGCCAGGGTGGACTCCATCAGCATCGCCAAGTACCCGTCGCGAACCGCCGCCCAGCGTTCGTGCAGAGCACACGGCTGTTCGTCCGAGCACACCTCGTTGCCCATGAAGCATCCGGAATAACGACTCACGCGGTCGATCGGCTCGACGACCTCGTACAGGGAAATCCGGTCGGGCGAACGCGCCAGGCGAAACCCCCCACCCGCGCCTTTGCGGGACTCGACGAGCCCGGTGCGGCTGAGACCTTGAAGCAGCTTGCCGAGGTAGTTCGCCGGAGCCCCGATCACGCTGGCTACGGCTCCAGCCCCGGCGAAATCTCCGGGCGGCAGCTCGGCCAGTGCGAGCAGGGCGTCGAGAGCATGCAGGGCCGACGAAGAAAGCACGATAATCTCCTAATCACATCCTGTTATCTGATTTGTTGCGCCATGTCAATTGCCATTTTTGCCCTTGAGTAAGGGACTACCCTTCGGTATCAAAAACTTACGGAGGAACTGGCCGGAATGCCGATGGTAACCGTCCCACCCTCGCGCGGGGACGCCGACAGCCGCCGCAGCAACGCGGAGGACGCGGCGGTCATCCTGGCACTGGTGCTCGCCGGGGTGCTCGGGCTGGTGATCGTCGCTGTCGTCGGCCTCGAGCTGCTCGACCTACTGCCCGAGCGCATCCACACGCTCGTGGCAACGTGCCTTCTCTCGTTTACGGCCGTGGTCGGTTGGGCCGTAGTCGGCCGTATTTTCTCGCTCCCCCGCGCCATGCGCCCCGACGTCCCCGTCGTTCGTTTCCGGCGCCGATA
>CAZQYE010000215.1:0-4233 GCA_964597375.1 uncultured Myxococcales bacterium | reverse complement strand
GCCGGCTGCAGCCGTGCGTGCATGTCTGGCGTCTTTGCTCATACCGGCGGAATACGCTCATACCGGCGGAATACCGCTCGCGGGCGTTACCACGGCCGACTCTAGTCGCCCGAGGACCGCCTGTCTAGAGGGAAATCGACGCGCGCTCGCTCGAGCGCATACTACGAGCGCCTGCGCCAGTGCCGCGTAATGTATTGAGATTATTAATGAAATCTGGTGGCGATGGCTGGATTCGAACCAGCGACCTAGGGATTATGAGACCCTCGCTCTAACCAACTGAGCTACATCGCCCCGTCGAAAGAGAATTCGCCGCGCGGCCGAACATGTCAAGACGACTTGCCGCCGTCCTGCGATGAAAGGATCGCTGCGAGAGTGTTTTCGTCTGCAAGTAGGTCGAGTGCCGCCCGGTACGGATCCGTGCGTCCGCTGGCCACGTCGGCCAGCACGGTGTTGACGGGCGCTTGCTGGGATCGCCCGCGAAGCCGCCGCATCAGCTCTTCCTCGAAGATCTCGAGAACCTCGGCCGCGAGTCGCTGGCGCCGCCGTTCGTCACGATCTCCATCGGCCAAGTGCTCGAAGTGGGCCAAGCACGAGTCGAGCACCGCTTCGGTTCCTTCACAGCGAGAGGCCTGCGTCATGAGGACGGGGACCTGCCAGCCGCCGCTGTGCCCCCCTTCGGATGCCTTGAGCGAAAGCATGAGCTCGAGCTCGGTGCGCATGCGGTTGGCGCCTTCGCGATCGGCCTTGTTCACGACGAAGACGTCGGCGATCTCGAGAAGCCCCGCTTTCATGACCTGGACCGTATCGCCGGCCTCCGGAACCAGGACCACGACCACCGTGTCGGCGACTTCCATGATGTCGAGCTCGGTCTGTCCTACCCCGACTGTTTCGATGATCACGACGTCCTTGCCGAACGCATCGAACAGGCGGGCCACGTCTCGGCCGGCGCGGGCGAGGCCTCCGTGGCTGCCGCGCGTCGAAAGCGAGCGGATGAACACCCCCGGATCGAGAAAGTGGGTTTGCATTCGGATGCGGTCACCGAGGACCGATCCGCCCGAAAACGGACTCGACGGGTCGATCGCGACCACCCCGACGGTCTTACCGCGCTCGCGCAGGTGCGTGATGACGCAGTTGGTGAGCGTGCTCTTGCCGGCACCCGGTGGTCCGGTGATTCCAATGGTGAACGCCCGCCCGCAAGAAGGATAGACCTTCGACATGACGGCGGCCGTGTCCGCCTTGCGGTTTTCCACCAGCGTGATGAGCCGTGCCAGCGCGATACGATCGCCACTGAGCATCGCCTCGGTCAGCGCCATCGGGTCGCGCGCTCCTCTGCTCATGTTCGCTGCAACTCTCCGATTCTCGTGGATATCGCTGCGCAGACCCGCCGGGCTATTGCGTCCGCGGAAGGCGCTTGAGTACCCAGATGCGCGGCCACGCTGGTGATCCGGTCGCTGGCCGCACCGCAAGGAACGATACAGTCGAACAGAGACACATCCAAGTCCACGTTGACCGCCAGACCGTGATAGCTGACGCCACGGGCGATTCGCAGACCCACGAACGCGATTTTTCCCTCGCCGGTCCAAAGGCCCGGCCGGCCCGGCCGCCGGTGCGAGGCGATGCCCAGGGCCGCGAGCGTTTCGAGCACGGCGTCCTCGAGCATCGCGACCCACGCGCGGGTTCCCAGACCCAAACGGGCTACCGCAACGACGGGGTAGACGACGGCCTGCCCGGGTGCGTGAACCGTGGCGCGGCCGCCGCGATCCGAGCGTACCAGTTCGATGCCTCTGCGCTCGAGCTGCGCCCGCGAGAGCAGAACGTCCGAGGTGGGGGCGTGGCGCCCGAGAGTGATGGTCGGCGGGTGCTGGCAAAAGGCCAGTGTGTGATCCGCCCGTCCTTCGCAGATTGCGCGCCAGAGGTCGAGCTGCCTGCGCCAGGCCCGGCGGTAGGAAATCAGCCCCCACCCCTGCACCGACGGCGCCGGCGCGGCTTGTTTTTCGAGGGCCGAGGGCAGCATGACGGCAAACGATATCCCTGCCCCCGGCGTTGCTCAAGGCGCCCTCGCGGGGCGACCGCAACCGGCCGCTGGAGATCGGGCCGGCGGGCCGGACGGTGCGACGGCCCTTGGGGCTGTCCGGTGAGATCGGTTCGGTTTATAAGAAAGATGATGCGTCGGTCCTCGCGCGTGCTGATTCTTGGAATCGTCTTGTTGGTCCTCGGTGCCGGTAACTGGATCATGGGTGCGGACAAGGTGCACCACTACGCACGCCGCCAGCGGCAAGCGCTTGCGCGCGGCGGTCCCTCCGTGGCGCGACCGCTCGTGGGAACCGAGGCGATCTTGGATCCGCATCCTCAAGCCCGGCAGCTCTACGAGGACGCCACGGCCAAGTACGAATACTACCGGATCGTGTACCGGGGCGGTCGCCTACTCGTGCTGCTCGGCGTGGTGCTCACGGCTGGAGCCGTGATTCGCCGGTTGATCGTTCCCGAGCGCCCAGCCTACTACGGTCCCGCGGGCGATTAAGAGGACACGGGCCACGTTGGTGTCGGCCCCCCGCGGTTCACGATTGCCTGACGCGCCGGGCGAACAAGAGCGAACGCCGGCGGCCCTTTGCCCGCGGCCTTGATTTTTCGAATCTTTCGACTGGCCCGTTGTTGACCGTGTACACGCTTGCACGGTATCTTGAATCGTCCGCCGTCGCAGGTTGTTGGCGGTGGGCAAGGCGTGGGGCGGTCTGATGTGGGGTGGTCGACAAACGGCGACGTCGAGCGATGTCGCTACGGATAGTGGGGTCGAGCTGCCGTGACGGTGTTCGCGGCCCTGGCCTTGGCGGCCGTCTCCACGAACCTGTTCCTCGGCGTGGTGGTGTTGCAGCGCCACCGGCGTCTCGTCAATCGGATCTTCTTCGCGTTCTGCTGTTGCCTGGCGACCTGGTCGCTCAGCGTCTACGTGCTGACCGAGCCCGGCGCCGGGCGAGCTACGGGCGTAGTGTGGTCGCGGATCATGGTATCGGCGGCGGCAGTCGCGCCGTCGCTGTTTCTCCACCTCGTGCTACTGAACTTCGGCGAGGTGAAACGCCGTATCGTCCTGCCCGCCTACGTTGGCTCGGCGGTACTCGTGGCCATGACTCTCGGCGGCTTGACGGTCGGCGGAGTGCGCCCGCTGCCCTTGGCCGGCAACGCGGTCGGCTGGTACGGCACGGCGGCGCCCCTTGCGCCGATCGTTCCTCTGTTTGCTGCGACCGCCGCGTACGTCGCGGTTTCCGTATTGTTCCGCAACGTCCGCTATGCCGCCGGTATCCGGCGCGGCCAAGCGACCTACCTGCTCGTCGCGATCACGCCGGCGCTGGCGATCGGGCTTCACGACCTGCTCGGGCTCACCCGCGATCACTACCTCGGCACCGAGATCGCCTTCATGCCGCTGTTCCCGCTGGCGTCGATCGTGTGGACGACGCTCGGAGGGTACGCGATCCTGCGGCACCGGTTGATGGACCTCGATGCGGCGCTCGTCCGAGGAATCGGCGAGGCGGTACTGTTCGCGCTGATCATTACGCCGACCGCGCTAATCCTGGTGGCGGCCGAAAAGGCCTATTTCGGTCGCACGGTTCCCGAGTTTTCGGCGCTTGCCATCACCGTCTGCACGGCGGCCACGCTGGCGTTCCCCTTGCTGAGAGCGGCACTGCGCAGCAAGGTGGGAGCGGTACTCGTGCGGGGCGCATCCTACAGGCAAGTGCTCGTGGAGTTCAGCAAGGAGGCGACGCGGATCCTGGAGCTCGACCGTTTGATCGACCGCGTGAACCGCACCTTGGTCGAGGCGCTTCGGGTGGCCCGCGCAGGCGTCTATGTGACCGAGCTGTCGGGCGCGTGTCGACTCGGGGGCGCCGTGGGCGAAGCTGCTCCGGCACTGCCGGAGCGCCTCGGGGTCGAACATCCGCTGCGGGCGTTCAGCGAGCGCAGCAACGGTCCTCTGGTTCGGGAGGAGATCGAGCTGGCGGCGGAGTGCGAGCCGGGCCAGCGTGAAGCGGCGGAGGCGATGCGCGGGGCGGGAATCGAGGTTGCGATTCCGCTGACCACGCCGGAACGATTCGAAGGCCTCGTCGTCCTCGGCCCCAAGACCTCGGGAGCGATGTTTTCCGAAGAAGACATAGAGGTCCTGACGATCCTGGCGAACCAGCTTTCGACGGCGATGAGCAACGCCCGATTGTACGCCGATCTCAAGCGCAGCCAGGAGCTGAT
>CAZQYE010000214.1:0-4260 GCA_964597375.1 uncultured Myxococcales bacterium | reverse complement strand
CGTCGTACACCGTAGCCCAAGGGTCGAAACGATCGAGAAGGCCGTCGGCCCGGACTTTCACGGTGCGGCCGACCAGGACGATCTCGTGGTCGGAAAGCCGGCAGATCGAACGGAACTCGACCAGCCCCGTTCCCGCCGGGGTCAGGTCCTGCCACTCGTCGCCGTCGAAATGGTAAAGGCGCGAGATCCACTCGACTCCTTCCAGGCGCGGGCGCGGAAGGTCGCGATGAACGTGCATGGGGCCGGCGTCGTGGACCAGCGCGAACACACCTCCGTCACGGGCCGGAACGAGCCACCACATCGTCCACTCGCCGGAAGCTCCGGATGCACCGGGGACCTTGGGCATCGGCGCAACCCGCCACTTGTCGCGTTTCTGCAATAGGAAGTCGTGGAAAACGATGTGAATCCGTCTCAGCCAGCCGCGCTTTTCCTCGTACTTGGTCGTCCAGCCGGAGCCGACGACCATCATCAAGCCCGCCTTGGGGGCCCAGGTAACGGCCGTCGGCGTGCCGCGCATTTTCGGTGCCGGCTCATCCGTCCCGAGCATGACGTGCGGCTTGCCTTCATCGTCGATGCGCAAAATCACTTTGCCGTTGACCAGCACGCCCATGCCGGGAACATAGGAAGCATAATCGAAGCGGATGTCGGCAAGTGGCCGGAGTTCCTTGCTGAGCGAGCTTCTGTGCTCTATCCACTTCGCAGCGACTTCGTATGGCCAAGCGTAGGCCGTCGCCGCAGATGCGGCGGCAAACGCAACGGCCAAGATGAGGGCACAATGCTGACGTCTCATTTTTGCTCGTCTCCCCGCGCCAGGGCGTAGCCGGCAATATCGAGACTTCATCCCACGTGGTAGCCGCGGGCTACGCGCTTTCAGCGAAGCTGCCCGAAGAGCCCAAACCCGCGCTGGCGCCACCAAGACCACGTCCAGTTCTGCTGCTCCCACCGATCGTCGTGAAAGTGCAGGAGCAACGGGTACGCTTCGCCCCCGCCGAAAAGCGTCGCTGTCGCCCACCCTTCGCCGCGAGGATCGAAGGCCATGCTCTGCGGATAGTAGAACTTGACTCCACGAATTTCGGGCAGGGGGTACGACCGCCACCCTTCCGGCGTCAGCCGCCAAAGAGGCTCGGTACGGGCGTTGTCCGTTTCCAAAGAGAGCCATGGGCTGCCATCGGGACTTACGGCGACGGCTAGCACGTGTCGAAAAGCATTGTCCGGGTCGGGAATTTCTTCTGCCGGCCTTTCCGGCAGATCGAAGGCACGCCATTGCGAACCTTCGTACGAATATAGTCGCGATTCTTCGATCGAGAACAGGTTGAGCGCTCGGGGACCCACTTCATGCATCACGTAGTCTGCAGCGGCCCACAGGCGGCCCCTGGCGGAATCACATGCGGCGGCCGGGAACCGGGCGCGAAGCACGTTCACGCCGGCAGGAAACGGTGGCCGCGGAAGCTGCGTAAAGTCACCATTCGCCTCGTCGTAGATCCCCATCCAGGGATCGAAGCGGTCGAGGAAACCGTCGGCTCTGACCGTGATCGAACGCCCGGCCAAGGCAATTTCGTGATCGGAAAGCCGGCATACCGTCGAAAACTCGACCAGTCCGACCCACGAGGGCGTCCGATCCCGCCAGACTTCGCCGTCGAAGTGATAAAGGCGCGAAATCCACTCGATGCCGTCGAGCCGAGGCCGCGGAATATCCGGGGTGATCGTCATCGGCCCGCGGTTCGTGACGATCCCGTACACTCCGCCGTCACGAGCAGGCAAAAGGCGCCACATGGTCCACTCCCGGGGGGCACCGGGTACGTCCGGCAGAGGGGCGACACGCCATTTTCCCTCGCGCCGCTGCAGCACCTGATCGCAGCCCACGCGGTGGATCCTCACGACCTTTTCGCCTTGCTTCTCGGGCCGGAAGGCTGCCCCACACCCAACGACCATCACCAGCCCAGCCTTCGGCGCCCAGGTAACCGCCATCGGTGCGCCGCGAACGTTCGGTGCCGGATCTCGAGTGCCCAGAGTCACGTAGGGCTTCCCCTCATCGTCGATGCGGAGGATCGCGGTTCCGTTGATCATGATCCCTTTGCCGGAAACGTAATCGACATCGTCGAGAGTCATGTTGACCATGGGACGAATGGCGTCACCCAGCGGCCCGCCGTGGCCGACCCACTTGGCCGGGATTTCGTACGGCCAGGCACCGGCACTAGCCGCCATGCCCGCGACCAGTCCCGCCGATAACGCCAGCTGGCCAACGATCCGTCGCAGGTTCACGTGCACCCCCCAGCGGACTCAAACTCGCGACAAACTCAAGAGAGTATGGGTCAAACGCATCTGCGCATCTCGGAAACCAATCTCACCGCCGAACACTTGGTGGATGATCAGCCGGAAGGGAGCGCCAAGGGGTCCGACAAAAAATCTCGTTCCCGGAACCATGTGGCCGAGCGTGAGAAAGTCCTGCAAGTAGTGCGTCGCAGCGCCGGCAGAAGGCAGCCTTCCTAGTTTCGCCAGGCTCTCGGCCGAATCCTTGAACAGGACCGGGAGCCCACAGTGACAGTCCTCGCCTGCGTTGGTAAAGGACAGCTTCACGATGTCGTCCCAACGTCGCGCCAAGCTGTCGAAGTGCCCTTGGTTGTTGAGCATCCGCCAGAACCTACTCCCCAAGGAGCCGAATCCACCGTCCTGCTGGACGTTGTAATCGGCCAAAGCAGCAGCTTGCTGCTCGAAGCCAGTTCCCACTGCTGCCTCTTCGGTAATGTTGGAATGCTCGACAGCCGTGCTGGCCGGCTCAAGCCCCCCGCCCGCGCCGTTTTGTACCACTTCGCGGCTCGACTGTGTAGTCCCTTCCGCCACTTCTCGATCGTTTTTTAGTATCGCTTGGTCATATGCGTAAGAGGCACCCAGAGCCGCGGCAAAGCCAATGGCCGTCAACCAGTCCGAGTCGAGGCCGGCCGTCGCTCCCGTGGTGACGGCCGCATGTGTCACAATGGTGGTAAAGCTGGCTCTGGTGGCTACTTGTGCCAGCATCTGCGGCGCGGCAGTCACGCCCCCTTCTATGGTGCCGGCACCGATCTGGTAGGCGATGTTCAGGCCGCCGGCGAGCGTGCCGAACCCCGCCCCCATCAGGCCCGCTACGAGGCCTCCTTTGAATGCATCGACAAAGTCTCCTCCCTGAATCTCAGCGGCAAACCCCGAGATCAGCGCCGAGGCCGTGCCTGCAACGAGGATCGGCATGAGAATGGCGAACAGTGCTCCCCAGAACTCGCCGTCCTCGTCCACGCCGTTCACTGGGTTTCCGCCGCCGTACAGATACGGCGAGGCGAACTGCGCCTGCGGGTCCGGCGTTAAGAACAAACCGGTCTCCGGATCGTAGTAGCGCGCACCTAGGTACAAGAGTCCCGACGCATCGTCCCAGGTGTGGCCGCCGAACCGTATGTCGCCGACGTCTTCGCTCGCCGGATTGCCTGCGGCGTCGAGGGCAGCACGAAGGCCGCCGTATGGCTTGTAACGGAGGTACTCGACCACGGTCCCCGAGCCGTCGGTCAGCATGTGCGGCGACCCAAGACGATCGAGATGGTAGTAAACCACCGCGTTTGCTCCGCCGCCTCTGCCGGCAGCGACGAACGTTCCCGCACTCTCCGATGTATCGCTGCGCCCGGCGGTCGCGGTAGCATCCGCTACGCCCGTGGATCGTCGAGCGCTCGCATCGGCCGTCGTTTGAGCGCGAGGGGTCGGTGTAACGAAGGCAAGAAAGCAAACCGCCGTCGCTAGGGCGACGCGACCGCCTGCCGGCGCTAGGAGCAGCGCCAAAACGAGGGCCGCAGCCGCGAGGGCGGCAACCTGCGGGCGAAGAGGCAATGCGCCGGCTGCATGCGGCGGCCCGCCGGGCTCGGCAGCGCGCGCGCCGCGGGTCGACGCCAGCGCCAGGTCCGGTGGCGCGCCGGTGTAGTCCGTGGCGACCAGCCGCGTGCCCATATAATAGTGGCGGACGAGCGTGTCGCCCTCGACCTCGAACGCCCCACCGAAGTAGTACCGCGTCGATCCGGACACGGCATCGTAGCGAGCGACGCGCGTCCGGCCCTCATCATAGAAGTTTCGCTCGCGCAGTCGGCCGGCCCGCGTGACGCCCACGAGCCGCCCGAGTGCGTCGTACTCGTATCCCCACTGGCCCTTGGCCGTGCGGTTCCCGGCGGCGTCGTAAGTCATCGAGGCGGCCCCGTAGGCGAGCGCTTGGTGGGGAGCCGAGCCGGCATACACGAGGTCGCCCCCGCC
>CAZQYE010000213.1:0-4263 GCA_964597375.1 uncultured Myxococcales bacterium | reverse complement strand
TCTCAGCGGCCTTCCGCGTTTTTTTCTGCGGCTGCCACGATGTCGCGCCGGCGGGCGAGCGCAACCACGCGATCCACCCGTGCGGCGATGCGCTCGAGCCCGTCGTCTTCCTCACGATCGACGACCGCGATGACCGCGGTGACGCGGCCGCCGGCGGCTTCGACCGCATCGAGGGCCCGAAGCGTGGACTCTCCGGTGGTCACGACGTCTTCGAGAAGCACCGTCGCGGCCTCGGGGCGGAACGGTCCGTCGATCGTCGCCGCGGTGCCGTGGTCCTTCGCCTGCTTGCGTACGAAGAATCCGCTGAGCTCACGTCCGGCGGGAGCGGCTCGGCACAGCACTGCGGTGATCAGCGGCACGGCGCCGACGGCCATCCCGCCGACCTGGCTCGCACCGAGTTCTTCGACGACCTCGAACAAGAGCCTACCGATCAAGTCCGCTCCTTCGGCGGTGAGGACCGTCTGCTTGACGTCGACGTAGAAATCGCTTTCGCGGCCCGACGCCAGTCGGAAACGACCGCGACGATAGGATCGTCGCGCCAGCAGGGCGGCAAGGGCCTCGCGGGAGTTCGGGTCGCGGTCACGGTTCATCGAGCGACCTCCGATAGAAACGCCGTCACGTGATTCATGAACACGTCGTATTGGTCGTGGTGCACCCAGTGCCCGGCGCCCTCGATGTCGGCGTAACGGTAATTGCGGAAATGCGAGGCGCGCCCGTCTTCGACGGGATTCGACGCCCAGCTGTCGCGCCCGCGCACGAGGAGAACCGGGCAGGTGATTCTACTCCACAGTCTGGCGACCGCCTCGCGGTCGTAGCGGTGGGGCGGCCAGGCGCGGACGTAGTTGTCGAACTTCCACACGTAGGTCCCGTCCTCCATACGCATGGTGCCGTGGACCGTGAGGTGGCGCGCCATGGTGTCGCTCAGGTGGGGGTTGGCCTCGCGCATGCGCGCTTCCGCTTCGGCGAGCGAGCGGTAGCGGCGCGGTTGGCGCATCGCGAGGGACTGCATCGTCTGGATCCACTCGTCCATACGCTGCTCGACCGGCCGATCGACGATCATCTGCGGCGGCGGTCCAAGGCCCTCGATCGCGATCACGGCAGTCACGGCGTCGGGATAGATGCCGGCGTACTGCAGGACGATCGCTCCGCCGAGCGAATGGCCGAGAAGAATCACCGGGCGTTCGCCGACGTGGCGCAGGAGCTGGGCGAGGTCGAGGATGTAATCGGGCATCGAATACTGCGAGCCGATCGCCCACGCCGAATCGCCGTGGCCCCGCAGATCCGGTGCGATCACGTGGTAGTCACGGCGCAACGGGGCGGCGACGTAGTCCCAACTGCGGGCGTGATCGCGGCCCCCGTGTACGAGGACCAGCAGCGGTTTGCCGGCCGTACCGTAGTCGACGTAGTGCAGGCGCAACCGCTGCGAGAAAAACGAGTGGGACGTCGGTCCCGGCGTTTCTGGCAGAGCGGTCATGCCGGTGCGCCCGCGGTTACTGCTTGAGCAGATTCCGGGCGATGACCATCCGTTGCACTTGCGACGTTCCCTCGTAGATCTGCACCAGCTTCGCGTCGCGCATTAGTTTCTCGACCGGATACTCTTTCATGTAGCCGTAGCCGCCGAAGATCTGGACGGCGTTGGTCGCGATTTCCATCGCGCGGTCGGCGCCGAACGCCTTGGCGTAGCTCGAGAGGATCGACGAGCCACCGCCGTTGTCGATCTCCCACGCCGCCTTGTACGCGAGCAAGCGCATCGCTTCGAGATTGATGGCCATATCGGCGAGCATGAACTGGATCGCCTGGAAGTTGGCGATCGGCTGGCCGAACTGTTGCCTTTCGAGAGCGTAGCGCTTGCACTCGTCGAGGGCCCGTTGCGAGATCCCGATCGATACGGCGACGATCTGCGGTCGCGTGCGGTCGAACGTGCGCATGGCGATCTTGAAGCCTTCGCCCTCGGCTCCCACCAGGGCGCTCTTTGGAATCCGGCAGTCCTCGAACACGATCTCGGCCGTATCGGCGGCCCGCTGGCCGAGCTTGCCGCGCATTTTCGTCGCCGTGATGCCGGGGGTGTCCGCATCGACGACGAAGCAGGAAATCCCCTTGTGGCGAAGCGATCGGTCCTTGGTTGCGAACACGACCATCCAGTTGGCGACCGATCCATTGCTGATGAAGATTTTGCTGCCGTTGAGGACGTACTCGTCGCCGACGGCCTCGTAGGTGGTCGACAGACTCGCAGCGTCCGATCCGGAACCGGGCTCAGTGAGCGCGTAGGCGCCGAACACGCCGTCGTTTACGAGGCGGCCCAGGTATTCCTTCTTCTGCTCTTCGTTGCCGGCGAGCAGCAGGGGCGTCATCGCCAGGTCGTTCACGGCGATGATCGTCGCCATGCCGGAACACCCGTAGTTGATTTCCTCGAGGACGAGGATCGAATCGAGAACGCCGAGACCGAGGCCCCCGTACTCCTGCGGGACCTCGAAGTTCATGAGACCGACCTCCCACGCCTTGCGCATGATCTCGGCGGGGAACTCTTCGGTCTCGTCGTACTTGGCGGCGACTGGGATGATCTCGTTTCTCGTGAAATCGCGCGCCGTCTTCTTCAGTTGCTCCTGCTCTTCAGTAAGCGTGAATCCAAGCATTTTCGTTGTGTCCTCCGGGACCTGTGGGCCGGTGGCGGCAGGTCGAGACCTCGGCATGGCCGATTGACGCACCGTGCCTTTCGTCAAGCCCGCCCATGTAACCGGAAAATAGATTCGCAGTCCATCAGCGGGGCGTGACATGCCCCGGGCCGGCGTGTATAGAACGCGTTCTACTCGCCGGCCGCCGCGAGTAGAAGAAGGGGAAAGACTTGGACGCCGCCGGCGTCCAAACAGTGCGAGGCGAAGATGTCGTTCGTGCGGACGCAGAACGGACGTTGCTGGAGGTTCTCAATGCGTGAAAGCAGGCAGGTCTTGCTCGGCTCGTTGGTCGCAGCGCTGTTGGCGGCAGCCGTGTGCCGGAGCGCCGTTGCTCAGGAGGTCAAGCCGGGCATGACGATCTCGCGCCAGAACGTCGAGTTGATCGACGACCTGGTGTCGCCCGGAGTGCGCTGGGCCGTCGAGAACGGCATGGACATGGAGATCGTTCCGTACAAGAAGATTCCGGAGCCGGCCGAGTACACGGCCGCAACGGAGAAATACGCCTCACAAGTCACCATCGGCGAGCGTGGTGAGCTCCTCAACTGGGTCGCCGGGCGGCCGTTCCCGGTCGTCGATCCGAACGATCCGCAAGCTGCGATGAAACTGATGTACGACTTCGAGCGCACGCACTATTTCAGTGACGACTTGAACGTCCATCTGCCGGACGCCGATACCGGCTCGCTCGACGTCGATTCCAAGGGCAACCGCCGCTACAACGTCGAACGGCACTTCATCGCCGACTGGTCGCGCCGGCTCAGGTTCCAGGGTCGTCTGCGCCACGACCCGATTCCGGCGTTCGAAAACAACGCGGACGGGACGTTCACCAAGGCGGGATTCTATCCGTTGATCGAACCGTTCGATCTCAAGGGCGTCGGCACGATCAGTTACCGCTACATCGATCCGAGCAAACAAGACGATACGTGGTTGTATACGCCCGTCATCCGGCGGGTCCGGCGCATGTCGAGCGCGCAGCGCAGCGACGCCCTGTTCGGTCAGGACATCGACCTCGACAGTTTCGGCGGATACGCGGGGCAGATTCCCTGGTTCGAGTGGAAGCTGATCGGCGAAAAACCGATGCTCGGCTCGTTGCACGGGGAAAACCTGCCGCCGAAAGTGTGCGAGAAGGACGGCGGCATGACCTACTGCGAAAACTGGGAGGTCCGGCCGCACGTCTACGTCATCGAAGGCAAGCCCAAGCTGCCGAACTACGCGTACTCCAAGCGGGTCATCTTCCTCGACAAAGAGACGTACTTCATCTTGTACTCCGACCTCTACGATCAGAACGGCGAGCTCTGGAAAGTCGTGATCCAGAACATTCGAACCTCAAAGCGCCCGAACCCGAAGATCGAGTTCGAGTACCCCGAGGAACGGATGTTCGTCTATGCATTCACCGTCATCGACATGCAGCTGATGCACGGAACGCGCGCTGCAATTCCGGGAATGCAGTTCCCCAACGAGCCGGGCTGGTTCATCGACATCGGCTTCGACAACGAGCACTCGGTCAACGAGGAGTGGTTCACGATCGCGGGGCTGATCGGCGGTGGCCGCTGACGGCACCGGCCGCACGCGCCGCCGGGCGTAGCAGCACGCG
>CAZQYE010000212.1:0-4264 GCA_964597375.1 uncultured Myxococcales bacterium | reverse complement strand
CCGGTGAGCTACATCACCGCCTTGATTCCCAGCGCCCCGAATCCCTGCTTTTCGAAGTTCTCCCGGAACATGTCGCGCAAGCGCTCGGCCTGCCGGTCGTAGTCTTCCTTGTTCGGCCAGGTGTTGCGCGGGTTCAGGACCTGGGGGTCCACGCCCGGGCAGGCCTTGGGGAACCGCAGGTTGAACACCGGATGGGTCTCATACTCGACGCCGTTTTCGTGCAGTTTGCCCTCGAGGGCGGCATTGAGGAGGTTGCGCGTGTCGCGGATCGAGATGCGCTTTCCCACGCCGTAGGGACCGCCCGTCCAGCCGGTGTTCAGCAGGATGCAGCGGGTTTTGTAACGCTTCATCTTTTCACCGAGAAGCCCCGAATAAACAGACGGTTTTTGCGACATGAACGGCGCCCCGAAGCAGGCGCTGAACGTCGCCTTGGGCTCGGTGATCCCAACCTCGGTGCCGGCAAGCTTCGAGGTAAAGCCCGACACGAAGTGGTACATGACCTCGTCGGCATCGAGGACGGACACGGGCGGCAGCACACCGAAGGCATCGGCCGTCAGCAACACGATCGTCTCGGGGTGCGGGCCGCGGGCGCCGTCGGCAACGTTCGGGTTACAGGTGAGTGGATAGGAAAAACGCGTGTTTTCGGTAATCGACCGGTCGGTCAGGTCGAGCTCCTGAGGATCGGTCTCTTCGAGCGGCCGGCCAGGGAGCGGCGGAACGTTCTCGATCAGCGTCCCCTCCATCGACAGCGCCGCAGCAATCACCGGCTCGGCTTCCTTGTTGAGGTCGATCAGCTTGGCGTAGCATCCGTCTTCGAGGTTCGAGACGCCGCCCTCGGTCCACGCGTGTTCGTCGTCCCCGATCAGGCGCCGGTCGGGATCGGCCGACAACGTGGTCTTGCCCGTGCCCGACAGGCCGAACAAGACGGCTGCATCACCGCGACCGCCGACATTGGCCGAGCAGTGCATCGACAGGTGCACCATCTCCGGCAGGATGTAGTTCATCACCGTAAACATGCACTTCTTGACGACGCCGCAGTAGTCGGCGCGGCCGGCGACGAGCACCAGCCGGTTCTTGAAGTCCAGGATCACGGCGCGGTCCGAGCGCGTTCCGTCACGATCGGGATCGCAGTGGAACGAGGGCGCATTGATCATCGTCCAGCGCTTGTCGTCCTCGCCCTCGACGCCGGAGACCTGCTTGGGGAACATGTTGTGAGCGAAAAACGAGTGGCTGGCGTACTCGCTCACGAGCCGATAGGGAACCGCGTAGCTTGGGTCGGTTCCGCAGTAGACGTCCTTGACGTAGAGGGCCTTGCCGCGGGAATTGAGGTGTTCGACGACTCTCTTGACCAGCGGCTCGAACTTGCCCGGATCGAACTGCTGAAAGTCCGCCTTCCACCAAACGCGGTCCTCGAACTCCGGCCATGCCACGCCGAACGTGTCTTGGACGGGACGGCCCGTGCAGGAGGGGTCCGTGTAGAAGACCAGCGGCCCGGCATCGCCGAGTTTGGTCGCGTAGGCCTTGGGCTCGTCGTCCGGACCGTCGGGGCGAATGCGGCCCCGGTCGTTTGCCAAGGCTTCGTGAAACAGCGTCTTCTTGTCGAGATTGTAACGATACTCGGCCGCATCGAGGCCGAAACGGCTCTTCAGTTCTTGTTGGTAGTCCATTGTCACTCCAGGTCCCCGCTTGCGCGGTCTTTTATTTTCTGCGGCCGGCGGCCGAGGGAGCGTGAGCCCGCGCCAGTGCCGAGCCACGCGCACGATCGACTGGTGAGCCCGCTCGTGCAGCGAGCCGCTTGCTCGACTCCTCCCCCCTTGCGGCCCGAAATCTTCAACGTCTCCGCCTGTCTCAACGCACGCGGCAGACATCCAACGTACCGGCTACATCCGGCCGGCTCCGCAGCCGGACCCCACCCAGCGCACGGCCTAACGACGGCGCCAGTGCACGGTTCAGCATCCCTGCACCGCAGGTCCCGGCTGGAACACCCGTACCGCCTTGCGGTTTCCCATCGTCGAAGCCGCAACAAAAGGCGTTCAAGCGGCGTGTGAGGCGCGCCGGCCGGCGTACCGTTCGTGCCCCGTTTGCCCGGCCGCGCACCTACTTGGCGCTGCCTGCCGCGGCAGAAACGGACCGAGTGTAACCGAGGATGCATGCGGCGGCAAAAATCGGCACGGCCCGACGCACCCCGGTCCGACTGTCACCAGGCGCGTAGAGTCGCTAGGCTAAGCGGCTGTCGAGATGGCAAGAATCCTGATTGCAGGTTGCGGCTACGTGGGCTCGGGCCTGGCCGAGCGATTGCTCGCCGCCGGACACGAAGTGGTCGCCCTCCGGCGCGACCCCAGTCGGCTTTCCCCCGAGCTCATCCGGATCGCGGCCGATCTCACCGATCCGTCGCAATTGGCGCAATTGGCGCAATTGGGGGACCTGCCCGCCCCGTTCGACTACGTCTTTTTCACTGCTTCGAGCGACGCATCCACCGAGGATGCGTACCGAGCGATCTACGTTCGCGGACTGTCCAATCTGATCCGAGTGCTTGCCGAGCGCGGAGCGCCGAAACGGCTGTTCTACACGTCGAGCACTGCCGTGTACGGCCAGGACGACGGCTCGTGGGTGGACGAAGATTCTCCAACCGAGCCGCGGTCGTTTCACGGCCGCATTCTTCTCGAAAGCGAGCGCCTCGTTCACACTGCACCGTTTCCTGGAACCGTCGTTCGCTTGTCGGGCATCTACGGCCCCGAGCGAAGCTCGCTGCTTCGACGCTTGCAGGAAGGCACGCTGCGCGTGGCAACCCGGCCGGCGTTCAGCAACCGCATCCACCGCGACGATTGCGCCGGCGTCTTGGCACACCTGATGACACTCGATGACCCTGCCCCTGTTTACCTCGCAAGCGACGACGAGCCGGTTTACTGGCACGTCTTGTTCGACTGGCTCGCGGATCGCCTCGGAGTGGCCCGCCCCGAGCGCGACGAGGACGCCCGGCCCCCGTCGAGCAGCAAGCGATGCAGCAACGCACGGCTTTGTGCAAGCGGATACGCAATGCAGTATCCGACGTTTCGCGACGGTTACGCTCCCATCCTCGAGCGCTTCCGGGCAAGCTCGGGCAAGCGAGGCACGCAATGATTCGAACCACGACCGTTGGAAGTTGGCCGATTCCTCCCGAGCTCAAGCCGGAGCTTACGGCGTACTATCGCGGCGACCTGAGCGACGAGGAAGCCTACGGCATCTTGCAGCAAGCCGCTCGGATCGCCATGGACCAGCAACGTTCTTGCGGACTCGACCAGATCATGGGTGGCGAAACCTTCGCGCCGGACTTCGTCCACCACGTCCCGCCTCGCCTTGCCGGCCTGCGCTGCGTGAAACCGCGGGACCACCGAGCCGGGTACGAAGGAGTAGCAACTTACGAAATCGTGGGCGACATCACGGCGCCCCGCGGAACCGGCCACGCCCTGGCCTATCGCCGCGAAAAGGAAATCGAGCCGACTCTCGAGAAGGCGGCCGTGCCTTCACCGCTTACGATGACGATTCCGTTCTTCGCCGATCCGCGTTGCGAAGAGCAGCTCGAAAATCTCGCGCGCGTTGTCAAGGCCGAAGTCGACGACATGATCGCCGCCGGTGCCAGGGAAGTGCAGCTCGATGCTCCGGCAGAAGCAGTCGCGATGATTTTGGGCCTGCGGCCACCCGAAGAAATCGAGCGCTGGCTGCTGTTTCCTTTTGCCGATGCCGCGGGAGTGCGCCGCACGATTCACTTCTGCCTCGGCGACATGGGAAAGCGCCCTTTTACCGAGGAACAGAACCTTCATTCGCTCATGCCGCTGATCGCTCGCCTAGAAGGCCGCGTCGACCGCGTCCACCTCGAGTGCTCGTATGCGGACCAGTGGGCCGAGCGCGGCCTGCTGGCCGACGTACCCGAGTCGATCGAGATCATCGCCGGAATCGCCGACGTCAAGGGAAAGCCCGCACCGGTGGATGTCTTGCGCGAGAGAGTAAGCGAGCTGGCGGCGCTGGTTCTCCCCGAGCGCCTGCTGGTCTCCTCCTCGTGCGGCTGCGGGCGGATGACGCCCGGCGATGCAATCGAGCTGATGACGAACCTGGTACAAGCGGCCCAATCGGCGTAAGGCAACAGGCACGCGTGCACTGCGGGCATGCTGGATAAGCCGATGTTTAGCTCACCATGAGCACGCGAGCAGTGCCCCTCGGCTGCTCCCATACCGGCTGGCCCGCTCGCTGTGCCCAGCCGAGCGCACGCTCTGCGGGCACGCTGAGT
>CAZQYE010000211.1:0-4270 GCA_964597375.1 uncultured Myxococcales bacterium | reverse complement strand
CCTTCGACGGCCAAGCGCGCGCCCGCGGCGATCGTCGCACTGCGCCCCGCCTCCAAGGTAAAGTCGCCGCCGAACCCTGCAAATCCGCTGGCGTCCGCATGCCCCGATGCTCGTAATTCACCAGTTGCGGAAATGACGAGGTCTCGGTCGGCGCTGAGGTCGATCGAACCTCCGTCGCCGCCCAGCACCGTCGAAGAAGCCGCCATCAACGCGCCCACGACGATGTCGCCGCCCGCGAGGGCATCGATCGTCCCCCCGCCAAAATCACCCCCGTTCGAGGTAACGTCGGCATTGACCGTCAAGTCACCGGCGGCAGTCAGCGTAACGGCACCGCCACCCGAATTGCCACCACCGTCCGCCATCAGCTTCGCATCGATGGCGACCGACCCGGACGTCGATTCGATATCGATGTCCCCACCGTCCCCGTCAATGTTCGTACTCGAAACAGTGATCGAACCGGCTACGGTGACATCGCCGACCGCCGCGATCAGGACGGAACCGGGCTCATCGGCCGAAGCGCGGACCTTACCGTCGAGATCGAATGTGGCACTCGATCCTTCGCACTGTCCGAGATCGCAGTCGAAGTCGCTCGCGCAGCCCACCGTCGGATCGTTTCTACAAAATGTTCCAAGACACGCACCCAACTGGCATCCGCTGTCGCGGAGGCACAACCGGGAGGGGGCGAGACTACAGGTTCCCCTCACCTCGATACTGACACTGCCGCCGATCGTCCCACCACCGGGAATCGCCCCGCGCGCGTTGATCACCTGAGTGCCGCCCACGAACGTGGAAAACCGGCCGCAGCGAAGAGTCATCGCGCCGTCGCCGACCGTCAGACTTCCCCCCGGTCGGATCTCGACGGCTCGCAGGCCAAAGTCGAGCACGGCACCATCGGCGACGTCAAAGGCTTGGGAAACGACGCAAGGATCCGCGCTCGGGGAGCAGATCTCATCGGCGCTGCTCACCTGCGCTCGCGCGGGCGCGGCCGCAAACAGCCAAAATGCCGTGGCGATCACTACGAAGGCGAGCCGGGTCAGCCCGGGGGGGATACGAGAAGCGGCAGTCATGAAGAACTCAAGGGGCGATATTACGCCCAATTCGTCGCATCTGTCCAGCCGGAGAGACCGCTCGCCCGGGAGTCCGCGGCTCAAGAGACTGTCAGGACGATCTTTCCCATTGCCCGGCGATCGAGAACCGCCCGCAGCGCCTCAGCGGCTCGTTCGAGGGGGTATGTCGCCGACACGTGGGGCCGCAGCGAGCCCTCTTTGAACCAGGCACCCAGCTTGGCCATGTTTGCGGCGTTCACCTCCGGCTCCCGAGCGGTGAACGCGCCCCAGAACACACCCACCACTTGGCAGCCCTTGAGCAGCACCAGGTTGACGGGAAGCTCTGGGATACGGCCGGAGGCGAAGCCGACGACCAGCAAGCGGCCTTTCCAGTTGATGCACCGGATCGCCTGGTCGAAGTAGTCGCCACCGACGGGATCGTAAATGACGTCGGCACCGGCCCCGCCCGTCAGTTCCCGCGTCCGGTCTTTCAGCGACTCGGTGGAATAGTTGATCACCTCGTCGGCGCCGTAGCGACGACACAACTCGAGCTTATCGTCGCTGCTCGCCGCCGCGATCACGCGAGCGCCCATCAGCTTGCCGAGTTCCACGGCTGCAAGGCCCACCCCGCCGGCGGCACCGAGAACCAGCAGAGTCTCTCCCTCAGCGAGTGCGGCACGCTGCTCGAGCGCGTGCAGCGAGGTGCCGTAGACCATGGTGAAACCGGCGGCGGTGACGTCGTCCATTCCCGGTGGAATCGGGGTTAGCGCTGCTTCCTCGGCGACGACTTCTTCAGCGTAGCCTCCAAACGGCATGGCAGCGATCACGCGGTCGCCGATCGCGACCCGAGTAACGCCGTCTCCGATCTCGATGACTTCACCGGCGACCTCGCCTCCCGGAGAGAACGGAAGCGGCGGCTTGAACTGGTACTTGTTCTCGATGATGAGGGTGTCGGGAAAGTTGACCCCGCACGCTTTCACCCGCAGGCGAACCTGCCCCCGCCCCACCGGAGGCGACTCGACGTCCTCGAAGACCAGAGTCTCAGGTGGCCCGTATTCCTTACACAAGACGGCTTTCATCGGATCTCGTACACCTCCCCGTTGCTCGCCGGGCACGAGGGCCCGCGCCACCGCCCGGCGGCCGTTTGGCTAGCACTTGGCCGTCGGCCGTGCAACGCGCTGCCCAAGCGCAGGTGCATGGGGGAGCCCACCGGTTCTATCCGCCGGCTGCCACAGATGTTCGTGTCCGGGGAACCCGGCGCACGCCGGCCCGCGCCAATGCGGATCACACGGAGCAGCCACACTGCAAACCGGCTGCGGCGGTTTTGCGGCCGAGTCCCCCCGATCACAGCCGCTTGCGTCAGACAAGCAGGGGAATCCCATGATCGCGGCGGTCGGTGAGAATCTCGAATGCCGCACGCTGCCGGCACTCGAGGAGCCGCGAGCCGGTGCCGCCGGTCACCTCGAGTCTGCAATCGGCGATCTTACTGTTCAGGCAGTGCTTTACACCACCCGGAGGATTGAAGTACCGGAGCCCGACGAAATCGCCTCGCTCGGCGGAAATGCGACCACGCAGGCGGACGTCGCCCGCATGGGCTTCAAAACTCCAGTCGAAGTATCGCACGCGCGCTTTGGCCCGAAGCGCGCCGCGCACCGAGTCGCAACGCCACTCACCTTCGGCGGTGCGCAGGACGACCAGCGTCATCATCGGTGTCCACAGTGGCCCGACCTTCAGTCGGCCGCTCGCCACTTCGAGAAACGCGTCCCCGGCTCCGTCGAAGCCGGCGACCTGCCCCCACGCATAGAAGTCCGTATGCCGGTTTCCCCAGTTGTGGTTTTGGCTGCCCACCCAGTCGCGTACTTCGTAGCGCTCCCCGTCGACGAGGACCCAGCCGGAAAAGCGCGCGTGCGGCAGGCCGACCAGTGCCTTCGCTTTCGGCCACGGGCGTTCGTACAGACCGCGGGCGAGCAACAGCAGCGGCCGCTCCCGCCCCCCGAACTCGAGTTCCCACGAAACCACATGGTCCTTCGAGGCGGCACTGCCCGAGGCACGGCCCGGCCCCAATCGCGCGTCGCCCACCACCACATCGAACCGGTCGCGAGCAAACGAAAAACGTCCCGCGGGCACCTCGTTCTTCGCCGCAACGTGCGTGCCGCCTGCGCCGTCGAACCACACCGCCCACAGCTCTCCGATCGCGTCCTCGGGACGCCCCTTCGGACTCATCAACGTGTACCGGATCCAAAATGCACGCGGCTCGGTGGGATGGTTCGCCCGCAGGAAATAACTCTCGTAGAAACCGCCGCGCTCGCCCGGCCGATAACGAGCGGCATTGACTTCCGCCAGCGGGTCTCGCCTAGACGCCCCGCTCATCACGCCAGCAACCTTCGCGCGATCGTCTGCAGCTGAATCTCGTTCGTGCCGCCTCCGATCTCGAGCATCTTGGCGTCGCGCATCAGTTTCTCGAGCGGCAGCTCCGCCATGTACCCACTGCCGCCGTGAATTTGAATCGCGTCGAGTGCAACTTTGGTCGCCTGCTCGGCGCAGTAGAGCTTGGCAATCGAAGCGAGCTCCGGTCGCAGTGTGCCCGCCGCTTGCGCTTCGGCTAGAGCGCGCACGAGGTTGCGCGCGTTCTCACGCGCTACCGCCATGCGCGCGAGCTTGAACCCGACGCCCTGAAACTCACCGATCGGACGCCCGAACTGGCGGCGCGTCTTGGCATAACGCACGGACTCTTCCACGCAGCGTTCGATGATCCCGAGGCACATCGCCGGCATGGCCGCCCGCTCGAGGTTGAGCACGCCGACGGCTTCGCCCCCGCGACCGCCCGAACGACCGGCATCGAGCAAGTTCGACGCCGGCACGACGCAGTCGGACAAGAACACCTCGCCGGTGGGTGAGTCGTGCATTCCCATCTTCTTCATCGGTGGGCCGGTCTCGAGGCCGCGGCTGCCGCGTTCGACGACCACCGCTCCGATTCGCTCGTCCCCTCCGCACCGCACTCGGGCATACACCGTGAAGACATCGGCATACGGGGCATTCGTAATGAATGTCTTTTGCCCGTTGAGCACCACGCGATCCCCTTCGACGACGGCCGTCGTCTTCATGCCACCGAAGGCATCGCTCCCGGCCTCCGGCTCGGTCAGAGCCCAGGCCCCTATTTTTTTGAAGGAAACGATCGGCAAGACGAGAGACTCGATGAGCGCGGCTCGGCCGCGGGCCAAGAT
>CAZQYE010000210.1:1979-4318 GCA_964597375.1 uncultured Myxococcales bacterium | reverse complement strand
TCTCGACTACGTTCTCAACTTTGCCAACAGCAAGAGTGCAGCAGGGGATTTCGACCGGGATCTTGCCGCCAACGTCGAGGGGCTGGGCCGGTTGATGGCTGCGTGTCGCGGCGTCAAAGCGTTTCTCCACTGCTCTTCGGCCGGCGTGTACCAGGAAGCCGGGGATCGCCTCCTGCGCGAAAGCGATCCCCTCGGCGACAATCACAGGAACTTGTTCCCCACGTACAGCATCTGCAAGATCGCCGCCGAGGCCATGGTGCGGTTTGCGGCAAGACAGTGGGGAATTCCGTCGATCGTGACCCGCCTGAGTGTTCCCTACGGCGCAAACGGCGGGTGGCCGGCGTTTCATTTGGAGATGATCCTTGCGGGGTCGCCGATTCCCGTGCATCCGAACGGACCGAGCCTGTACAACCCGATTCACGAGGACGATTACGTCTCCCACGTTCCCCGCTTGTTGGAGGCTGCGAGCATTCCGGCGACGACGGTGAACTGGGGAGGAAGCCGGCCTGTGGCCCTCGAGGAGTGGTGCCGCTATTTGGGCGAGCTGGTCGGACGGAAGCCGCAGTTCATCGAGAGCGAGCTGGCGCTGTCGAGCGTTGCGCTCGACACGACGAAGATGGAGTCCATCGTCGGACCCACTCGGGTCGAGTGGCGCGAAGGCATGCGCCGCATGGTCGCCGCCAGACATCCGGAGATCGAGATCGCATGAAATCGTTTCGCAAGACGCTCACTCTCAACGTCCCCTCACGCATGGCATTCGTCAACATCACGTCCGATGTCGAGGAGGCGGTACGTGCCAGCGGGATCAAAGAAGGGCTGTGCCTTGTCAACGCCATGCATATCACGGCGAGCGTGTTCATCAACGACGACGAGCCGGGTCTGCACGAGGACTACAAACGGTGGCTCGAATGGCTCGCGCCGTTCGATGCAAGTCCCGAGCGCTACCACCACAATCGCACCGGCGAAGACAACGGCGATGCCCATCACAAGCGCCAGGTCATGGGCCGCGAGGTCGTCGTTGCAGTGACCGATGGCAAGCTCGATTTCGGTCCTTGGGAGCAGATTTTCTACGGTGAATTCGACGGCCGCCGTTCCAAGCGCATCCTGATCAAGATCATCGGCGAATAGCCGGCCACCGCCCGCCAGGCGGGCCGAGTGTTTCCAAACCAGGCGCCGTTCCCCGAAAAGCTCTCTTTTGCGGCGGCAACTGTTGCATCGTCTGCTGCGACGGTTGCTGCCTCGCGGGGCTGGGGTGCTCGGAACACGCAGATAATTGCCACGGGCGGTGTGCTGGTTGGTACCATTTACCATGCCCGAAGCTTCGGGCCGTGAGGGAGTGGTATCGACATGAAAGCCGCAAAGATCGTTCGAAGCCGACGAG
The DNA here is from genome assembly GCA_964597375.1 of uncultured Myxococcales bacterium. Lineage (GTDB taxonomy): Bacteria > Desulfobacterota > Binatia > UBA1149 > SPBQ01 > CAZQYE01. The sequence continues at coordinate 2,937 of CAZQYE010000210.1, read as the reverse complement.
ATGGTGAGCGCGGTTCATTGCTCATCATTCTCGCAATCATCATCCCAGTGGTACTCGGCGCCCTGGGCCTCGTCGTTGACAATGCGCACTTGTTCAAAGCGAAGCGCGACATTCAGTCGGCGGCCGACGCCGCCGTCATTGCTGCGGCGCACGAGCTACGCAAGCAAAACGTGCAGGGCTTCGCTCAGGCCGCCATTGAGGACGCCCGACTGAACGGTGCCACGGAAGACAAAGGCGCCAAGGTTCACGTGAACTACCCGCCCAAGAACGGGCGCTGGGCCGGCGACACGAATTACGTCGAGGTCGTCGTCGAGCGTGAGGTTCCGACGTTCTTCATGCGCGCCCTCGGCAAGACCGAAGTCGAGGTCGAAGCCCGGGCCGTAGCGGGACTCGTCGACCGCAACGTCGGCGTCTATGTCCTCGAGCCGACGGCTCCCGAGGCTCTGACGATCCCCAAAGGTTCGACGGTGGAAATCCCGGACTGTGAGGTGTTCGTCAACAGCAAGAGTTCGAGTGCCGCCGTCACGAAGGGATCCGGAACGCTGACGACGAGCCGGATCGAGGTCGCCGGTGGCTATGAAGGCAGCGGTTTCTTCCCCGAACCGGTGGTCAACTCGATGCAGATCTCCGATCCGCTCGAAGACCTCGGTGAACCCTCGACGGCTGGTTGTGACTACTACGATACGGTGACGGTTCGCGGAAAAAGAACCCTTCGCCCCGGCGTCTACTGCGGTGGGATCGACGTCGTGGACAACGGCCAGGCCATCTTCGAGCCGGGCAACTACGTGTTGCGCGGCGGCGGGCTGCGCGTCGGCAAGAAGTGTGATCCCCCCGACGAAGAGGTGACGGCCGACGAAGGCGACGACCACGGTGACAGCGACAAAGGCGACCATGGCGACAGCGACAAGGGCGACAGCGACCATGGCGACAGCGCCAAGAGCGACCACGGCGACAGCGC
>CAZQYE010000210.1:0-1879 GCA_964597375.1 uncultured Myxococcales bacterium | reverse complement strand
GCGCGAAGAGTAGTGATCACGGCGACAGCGCCAAGAGCGATCACGGCGACAGCGCGAAGAGTAGTGATCACGGCGACAGCGCCAAGAGCGATCACGGCGACAGCGCCAAGAGCGATCACGGCGACAGCGACAAAAGCAAGAGCGAGGACGACAAAGACAAAAAGGACCACAAGGTGACCATTTGTCACGAGCAGTCTCGCCGGGCCCACACGATCGAGGTCGACAGCCATGCGGTTCCGGCTCACCTTGCGCACGGCGACTCGATCGGCGAGTGCAGCGACCTTTGCGAAGTTGCCGACGATGGCGACAGTGACAAGGGAGACAGCGACAAAGGCGGCGGTGACAGCGACCATGGTGACAGCAGTAAGAGCAAGAAGGACAAGGGAGACAGCGACGGCTCCGCCAAGAGTGACCATGGCGACAGTGGTAAGAAGAGCGACCACGGCGACAGCGCCAAGGGCGACCACGGCGACAGCGATGGCTCCACCAAGAAGGACGACGGCGACAGCGACGGCTCGAAATCGGGCGAGAAGAAGTCCGAAAAGACCTGCAATGCCAGTGTCAAAGGATCGGGCGTCACGTTCTTCCTGACCGAGTCCTTCGGCTGTGGCTACGGGCCGGTCGACATCGACGAGAGCGCGACAGTCGACCTTTCGGCACCGACCTCGGGTCCGTTTGCGGGTGTGCTCTTCTACCAGGACCGCGACGTGGATTCCGGCGGCAAGTCGGTAATTGTGAGCTCGTCGAAGAACGACCTCCAGGGCGTGGCTTACTTCCCGACGACCGACGTCGAGCTTCGCGGCGGGAAGGTCACCTCGTCCGAGGAGATGAAGATCGTAGCGCGGCGGGTCGAGCTGACGGGTAAGCTCAAACTGATCTGTCCGAAGAGCGATAGCCCGTTCAATCCGACGGCGCTCAAGCGCATCGCGCTAAGCGAATAGCGGGCTGGGTACCCCGGAGGCGTCCAGGAAAGGGACGTCCGGAGCGGCGCCGGCATAGGCCGGCGCCGCTTGCTTTTGGGGTGGATGCGAGAGCCAGGCGATCGGCCGCCGGCACCGGCGCGCCCGGCGTACGAGCGACAACGCGAGTGCTGCAGACGATGCGCTACGAACGTGGCAAGTGCCCGACGGATAGCGAAAAACTTCAGCGGCATCCCCTGCCGCCCTGGTAGCATGGAATATCATGTCCGCAGTGTCGGACTGCCATGCGGGAGGGATGATCCCATGAAACGACGTTCTTTCGATGGTTCACGAAACGGGTCCAAGGGCTCCTTGCTTGTCGTTCTGGCCATTGTCATTCCGATTCTTCTCGGTGCCCTGGGCCTGATCGTGGACAACGTTCAGACTTTCAAAGCCAAACGGAGCCTGCAGTCGGCGGCGGATGCAGCCGTCATCGCGGCGGCCCACGAGCTGCGCAAGCAGAATCTCGACGGTTTCGTTCTCGCGGCCGAGGAAGACGCCCGGCTGAACGGAGCAAACGAGGAATCCGGAGCCGTCGTGCACGTGAACTACCCGCCGAAGAAGGGGCGTTGGGCCGGCAATCGTGACTACGTCGAGGTGCTGGTCGAACGCGAGGTGCCGACGCTGTTCATGCGCGCACTGGGCAAGCCGTCGGTGCAGGTCGAAGCGCGTGCTGTGGCCGGGCTCGTCGACCGCAACATCGGCGTGTACGCACTCGATCCTGGGGATCCCGGGACTCTGGCGGTGGCCAAGGACGGGAACGTCGAGGTTCCTGACTGCGACGTGTTCGTCAACAGCCGGAGCAAAGCCGCTGCGGTGACGCAGGGCTCTGGAAGGCTGAGCGCCGGCCGTGTCGAGATTGTGGGCGATTACGACGGAAACGGCTTCTTCCCTGATCCGGAAGTGGGCGCCACTCAGAT
>CAZQYE010000209.1:0-4360 GCA_964597375.1 uncultured Myxococcales bacterium | reverse complement strand
TTGGGCGCCCTCAAGCCGCGCCGCCTTCCCGACATTCTCAAGACCCCCGGCCGCCGCATTCCGCTGGCCGACCCCCTGCTCGCGGCCGACGTCGAACGTCTTGCCAAGCGCCTCGAAGAACACAGCCGGCCCGGCGGTCTGCTTCTTGTCGGTCGCCGCCAAATGCGCAACATGAACTCGTGGCTACACAACGTCGAGGTGCTGGCCTCGGGCAAGAACCGGTGCACGCTACTCATCCACCCCGAGGACGCCGCCCGCGCCGGGATCGAAGAAGGAGGGCGCGCGTGTGTGCGTTCGCGCGTGGGAGAAGTCGTCGTCGAAGTGGAAGTGAGCGACGAGATGATGCCGGGGGTGGTCAGTCTGCCTCACGGCTTCGGCCACGACGAACCGGGCGTGCGCCTTTCGGTGGCCAGCCGGCTACAACCAGGCGTCAACTCGAACCTGCTGGCCGACGAAATGGTGCTCGACGAACTGTCGGGCACTAGCGTCCTGTGCGGAATCCCCGTTTCCGTCGAGCCGGCATGAACATCGCCTTGTTTGCCGCTGGATTTCTTGTCGCCGTTGCACTAGCGGCAGCCGCGCACGTCTTTTTCTATCTTCGCCACGTAATCCGCCTGACCCGCGGCAACGCCTACTTCGGCCGGCCCCTCGCCGAGCGCCGCGCGATCAAGAGAGAAATCGAGACGCGCGGCGCTATAGCGCGACGCATCCTCGCGATCGCAGGTCGGATCCTAGGCGGACGGTTCCTTCTCGAGACACGATTCGGCGGCATCTCAGCGCCGAGCTTCAAGTGCTCGCGCGAGACGTTCGAACGTGCATTTCACTTCGAGCCTGAACCTGGCGACGTCATCGTCGCGACGCAGATGAAGTGCGGCACCACGTGGATGCAGCAGGTCGTCTACGAGATCCTCATGCATGGCCGCGGAGACCTCGGCGACAGCGGACACCGCCACATTTGCGCCGTCAGTCCGTGGATCGAGTCGCTAGACAACGTCGACATCGACGACGCCCCACGCCTCGGCCCGGGCAGGCGTCGTGTGATCAAGACCCACCTTCCCGCCAGCCTGTGCCCGTACAGCCCAGCAGCGAAGTACGTGTACGTCACGCGCCATCCGGCCAGTTGCTTCGCCAGCATCGTCGACTTCGCCACGATGCTTTGGGGGCCGCTGGCGCCGCCTCCGCCGAGGATGCTCGAGCTCTTTTGCAGCCAGCGCATGTGGTGGGGCCCGTGGCCGGCACATGTCGCCGGTTGGTGGCATTGGTCACGGCGATACTCGAACGTCCTGTTCGTGCGCTTCGAGGACATGCGCAGCGACCTCGGTGCGGTCGCCCGCCAGGTGGCCGAGTTCGTAGGCGAAGACCTCAGCGAGGCCGAACTCGCCGAGGTCGTCCGCAAGAGCGACTTCGCCTACATGAAGGAGCACGAGGAGCACTTCGAGATGAATCCGCCGACGCCGTTTTCCGTCGTCGGGGGGTTCCTGAGAAGCGGGCGCTCCGATCGCTATCGCGACGTAGACGAAGCAGCGCGCGAGCGGATCGCCGGCTTTTGCCGGCGGCGGCTCGAGGCATCGGGAGTCCCCGTCGAGCAGCTCTATCCCGATCTTGCTGGTCCGACGGCAGGAACGTCCACCGGCCGCCCGGCGAACCCGATGGCCGTCAGCGCTTGAGAACGACGGCCGTCCCGTTCCCGCCTAGGCCGATCGTCTGGCCGAGGCCGACCTTGGCATCGGGCACCTGCCGTGCTCCCGCCTCGCCGCGCAGTTGCCATCCGAGTTCGCACACTTGGAACAGCCCTTGCGCGGTGGTCGCCTCGCCGAAGGACAGGAACCCGCCGCTCGGGTTGATCGGCAGCTTTCCCGTCGGCATCGTCTCACCGCGTTCGAGCAAGTGCTCGGCCTCGCCCGGCTCGCAGAAGCCCCACTCCTCGGGGAAGCACAGCTCGTAGTAGACGGTGTTGTCCTGCAGCTCGATCAAGTCGACGTCGCCGTGGGCTACGCCCGCCTGCTCCATCGCCTTGGCCACGGCAATCGCCGCTTCGCTGTGGTAGGCGCGCCCGTCGGGAGGCACGGCGCCGGCGAGCCCGCGCGGAATGCCGTCGTCGAACTGCGCCGTCGCAACGGCGCTGCCGGCGACCCACACGGGCTTCGTCGTCAGGCGCCGAGCCACTTCGGCCGAACACAGAACGACAGCCGCCGCACCGTCACTCACCGGACAAATCTCGTACAGGCGCAGCGGGTAGCTCACCAGTGGCGAGTTCATCACTTCCTCGAGCGTGAACTCCTTGCGGAAGCGCGCGTTCGGATTGTGTAGCGAGTTCTTGTGGGCCTTCACGGCGATCTGCGCGAGCTGCTCTTCGGTCGTTCCGAACTCGGCCATGCGCCGGCGGCACATCACCGCCCAAAACGCCGGGCCGGGCATGCCCACGCAGAGTTGCCGCAGGTACTCCGGATCGGTCTCTTCCTGCACGCCCGAGGTCTGGATGAAACCCTTGGGCATCTTCTCACCGCCGACGACGAGCACCAAGTCGTAGGCGCCCCCGGCCACGAGCGAGTAGCCGACGTTGAAGGCGTTCGCTCCGGCGGCACACCCGGCCGACATGTTGTAAACGGGCACGCCGGTCGATCCCATTTCTTCGACGATGTCGTTGCCGTTCAGGCCCCAGCCGCGCCCGCCGGAAAAGCGGGAGCTGGCCGCGGCAACGGCCTGGATCTCACGCCAGGACACTCCCGCGTCGGCAAGCGCTGCCTCGACGGCCACCCGCATGAGCTGCGTGACGGACTTTTCTTCGAACTTCCCCCAGGGATGCATCCCTAGACCGACGACTGCTACCTCTCGCATGACACTCTTTCCTCGTACTCGTCCGGCTCAGGCCGGGCGAAACATCCAAGTCAGAAGCTCGTTGCCTTCTTCATCGTGACACATCGGCTCGATCACGAGCTCGACGTCGATGTTCGGCTCGATCGAGTTCGGATCGTCGCAGGCGATGCGCGACACGACGCGCAGGCCGTCTTCAGTGTCCACCACCCCGAGCGCATAGGGCTTGTAGGGCGGATCGAACCGCGTAGGCGCGGGCGGCGGGTAGTTCTGTACCGCGCAGCTCCACAGCCGCCCGCGCGGACCGAACTCTGCATCCTCGAGGCGCGACTCGGAGCACTCGGGATTACGACACAAATCGGCCTTGGGGAAGTACGGCGTGCCGCACGTCACGCAGCGCGACCCAAGCAGTCTCGGGCCGCCGGGAGTCTCGGCAAACAAGTTCGCGGCGATGGGCACGCGACCCGCTTTTTTGGCCTTCGGCCCACTAGCGCCGACCGCCTTCCGAGCCTTGGCGCCCTTCGGTTTGGCCGCCGGCTTTCCGGCGGTCTTCCTCGCCGCCGCTTTCTTTCCGGTCGCCTTCTTCGTACCCGTCTTCTTTCGAGCCGGCTTTTTCTTCGCGGCCTTCTTCTTCGCGGCTTTCTTCCTGCCCGCCTTCTTCTTCGCGGCCTTCTTCTTCACCGTCTTCTTCTTCGCTGCTTTCTTCGTCGCACGCTTCTTGGCGGTCCCCTTCTTCGCAGCCTTCTTCTTCACCGTCTTCTTCTTACCAGCTTCCTCCTTGGTCGCCTTTCTCGTTGCTGCCATGGTTCCCCTAGCCTTTCCCCACTATCACCCGAGTGAAACGTGTTTCAGTCGCGCAAGGTAGCCCGCGGCGGCACCTCTCACAAGCCCCGCACGGCTTGCCGCAGGCCGTCGAACCCGTTTGAATTGCCGGCCGTGAGCACTGCGGGTGCCTTGTCCGGAATTCGGGTCCTCGATGTCGGAGAACTGGTGTCGGCGCCGTATTGCGCCAAGCTGCTCGCCGATTACGGGGCCGACGTGATCAAGATCGAGCCGCCGGGCTCAGGAGACGCTGCCCGGCGCTGGGGCCCTTTCCCCGGCGACGAGCCGCACCCGGAAAAGAGCGGCCTGTTCTTCTTTCTCAACACGAACAAGCGGGGCGTCACGATCGACCTTGCCCGACCGGAGGGCCGTGGGCTGTTCGACCGCCTCGTCGAACAAGCCGACGTGGTGGTCGAAAACGCCCCGGCAGGGCGTCTCCAAGAGCTCGGTCTCGACTATGGCCGCCTCTCCGAGGTCAATCCCGAGCTAGTGGTCATCTCGGTCACGCCCTTCGGCCGCACCGGCCCGTACGCCGAGTGGGCGGCCTGCGACCTCAACGCCTACCACCTGACCGGAGCGAGCCACCGGTACTGCGGGCGTCCGGGGGAGCCTCCGCTCGAACACGGAACGTTCTCGGCGGACTTCTACGGCGCGATGACGGCGGCGGCCTGGGGACTGGCCGCAGTCTACGGCCGCGAGCGCGCCGGCGGCGGCCAGCACGTCG
>CAZQYE010000208.1:2503-4387 GCA_964597375.1 uncultured Myxococcales bacterium | reverse complement strand
TAACGATCGGTTCCCGGTGGCGATAGGCCATGTAGTAGAGGATCGGCACGGCCATGCGGCTGATCAGTAGCGACGCCACCTCGCCGGCCATCAAGGAGATCGCCAGGCCCTGGAAGATCGGATCGAACAGGATGACGGCGGCACCGACGACGACGGCCATCGCCGTGAGCAGCATCGGCCTAAAGCGCACCGCGCCGGCGTCGACGACCGCTTCGGCAAGCGGCATTCCCTGGCTCAGGCGCAGCTCGATGAAATCGACGAGGATGATCGAGTTGCGAACGACGATGCCCGCGCCGGCCATGAAGCCGATCATCGACGTTGCGGTGAAGAACGCGCCGAGGGCACCGTGTACAGGCAGGATGCCGATCAGCGAAAACGGAATCACCGCCATGACGATGAGCGGCGTCAGGAACGACCCGAACCAGCCGACCATCAGGACGTAGATCAGCACCAGGACTGCGGCGAATGCCATGCCGAGGTCGCGAAACACCCGGATCGTGATGTGCCATTCGCCGTCCCATTTCATCGCCAGCTCGCGCTCACCCGAGGGAAGCCGGAAGTTGTAGATCTCGATCTCGCTCGACCGGTTGCCCAGCTCGCGCATGTCGAGCCGGCGTAGTTTCTCGTTCATTTGCGCAATCGCATAGACGGGGCTTTCGATCGTGCCGGCGACGTCGCCGATCACGTAGGTCACCGGGCGCAGGTTCTTGTGGTAGATGCTCTTGTCGGTGGTCGTGTGCTCGACCCGTACGAGCTCGCGCAGCGGAATCAGTGGCGACGCCGTGCGGGCCGAGCCCGGCTCGGGCAGGGCGTTCGCATCGCCCGAGCGGACCCTGAGTGCCAGCAAATCCTCGGCCGACGAGCGAAGCGCCCGCGGCAGCTCGACGACCAGCTCGACGTCTTCTTTTTCGTGGGGCAGGTGAATGAGATCGACGGCGGCCCCTCCGGTGGCAAGGCGCAGGGTCTGGGCGATCGTCTCGGTGCTGATGCCGTGCAACGCGGCTTTGTCCTTGTCCACGACGAACCGCGTCTTCGGCTGGTCGGCTTCGATGTACCAGTCGACGTCGACGACGCCGGGCGTCTGCCGGAACACGTCGATTACCTTGCGTGCCAGCGCGATACGCTTGTCGTCATCGGGACCGTAGATTTCGGCAACCAGCGTCTGCAACACCGGTGGCCCAGGGGGCACTTCGGCCACTGCCACGCGCGCTCCGTAGCGCTCGGCGATCGCCGCCACGCGCGGGCGGATACGCTTGGCGATGTCGTGGCTCTGGGCGCTGCGCTCGTGCTTGCCTATGAGGTTGACCTGAATGTCGGCCACGTGCGGGCCGCGACGCAGGAAGTAGTGCCGCACCAAGCCGTTGAAGTTGAACGGTGCCGCGGTTCCCGCGTAGATCTCGTAGTCGGTGACTTCCGGCTCGACGCGCACCGCAGCAGCAATCTCGCGGGCGACGGCCGCCGTCTGCTCGAGCGCGCTGCCTTCGGGCATGTTGAGAATGATCTGCAGCTCGCTCTTGTTGTCGAAGGGCAGCATCTTGACGCGGACCCATCCGATGGCGACCAAGGAGCACGCCGCAATGAGCAAAGTGGCGATGCCGGCGAGAAACAGCGCACGCCAGCGGCCCGATTCGATCAGTGGAGTCATCCAGCGCCGGTAAAGGCGCGTCAGTAGATCTTCGGTCTCATGGGACGCCGGCGGCCGAGCATCCTCGGGCTGTGCCGGGGCGGACTGTGGGCTGTCGGTTTCGGTGCCGGCCGCCGGCGATGGGGACCTACGAGGCGGCGTGCTCCGCTCCGCCTCGAGCGCTGCGCCGGAGGCCGGCTCGTCTCGGTCTGGCCTACGGCGCCAGGCCAACACGCGCACGGCGGCCCACGGCGTGACGA
>CAZQYE010000208.1:0-2493 GCA_964597375.1 uncultured Myxococcales bacterium | reverse complement strand
CGATGAACGCGATCGCCAGCGACCAGAACATCGCCGCGCTCGAGCCGATTGGAATCGGCCGCATGTAGGGGCCCATCAAGCCGCCGACGAAGGCCATGGGAAGGACGGCTGCAATTACGGCCATGGTCGCGAGAATCGTCGGGTTTCCGACTTCGCCGACGGCCTCGACTGCAACCGCGGCGCGCGAGCGGCCGTGGTTTTCGGGCAGGCGGAAATGGCGGACGATGTTCTCGACGACGACGATCGCGTCATCGACGAGGATGCCGATGCTGAAGATCAGGGCGAACAGGGTAATCCGATTCAGCGTAAAGCCGTACAGGTAAAAGACCAGTAGCGTCAGGGCCAAGGTTGCGGGAATGGCAATGCCGACGATCAGGGATTCGCGCCAGCCGAGTGCCAGCCAGATGAGCACCGAGACGCTCACCACGGCGATGGCCATGTGGAACAGGAGTTCGTTCGATTTTTCCGAGGCCGTCTGGCCGTAGTTACGCGTGACCGTGACCTCGACATCGCTGGGAAGGACGTATCCCTCGAGCGAGTTTACACGTTCGAGAACCCGGCGAACCACATCGACCGCGTTTGCCCCCGGGCGCTTGGCGACGGTCAGCGTGACCGCAGGTTCTTCGTCAGAGGCCGGCGAGCGCGCGGCGCCGTGGCCGAACAGGACATACTGCGAGGGCTCCTCGGCGCCATCTACGATGTCGGCGACATCGCGCAGGTAGACCGGTTTGCCGGCGTAGACGCCGACGACGACGTTGCCGACGTCCTCGGCGCTGGCCAGAAAGCCGCCGGTTTCAACGACGACCTCGCGGTTGCTGCGCGTCATGCCGCCGGCGCCGACCTGCCGGTTGGCCTGGCGGAGCATGGGAATGAGGCCGGCGGGCGTGAGGTTGCGCGAGGCCAGGCGCACCGGATCGAGTAGGACTCGGACCTGGCGGCGCAGGCCGCCGATGATGTGTGTCTCGGCAACCTGGGGGACTCGCTTTACGCTGTCGTCGACTTGGGCGACGAGCCGCCTCAATGTGAGGTGATCGTAGTGCGCACTGTGAAACGTCAGTGCCAGGATCGGCACATCATCGATCGAGCGCGCCTTGATCAACGGAAACGAAACGCCGTGCGGAATGCGGTCGAAGTTCGACTGTAGCTTCTGGTTCAGACGGACGAGCGCCCGCTCGACGTCTTCTCCGACTTCGAAGCGCACGATCGCCAGTGCACGGCCGGGACTCGATGTAGAGTAGATGTACTCGACACCGGGAATTTCCCACAGCAGTTTCTCCATCGGCCGGGTGGCACGCTCTTCGACTTCTTTGGCCGACGCGCCCGGCATCGCCACCAGGACGTCGATCATCGGCACTTTGATCTGCGGCTCCTCCTCGCGAGGAAGCAGGGCGACCGAGGCGATGCCGAGCAGCACGGAAGTGGCGACGATCAGCGGAGTGAGCTTGGAATCGATGAACGCGCGCGCGATTCGGCCGGCCAGACCCAAGTGCGCCACGTTTTTTGCCGGAGTGTCCTTCATGACCCCACCGCTCCGTCACTCGATCACGATCGGCTGGTTGTCGGCCAATGCGGCGGCGCCGTCGACGACGACTCGTTCGTCGCCTTCGAGCCCTGCGAGAATCTCGACCTGATCCCCGGTGACCTTACCTGTCTTGACCAGGCGCATGTGCGCGCGGCCCGCCTCGGCGACGAATACCATTTCGAGCTGACCCCGGCGGACGACCGCGGACAGAGGAACGTGCGGCGCGGTCACCGTGCCCACGGGGATCCCGACACGCACGAACTGCCCGCTGCGCAGCCCGGCTGGATCAGAGAGGTCGAGTTTGACGAGAAACGTGCGACTGGCCGGATCCGCGGCCGGTGCGATTTCGCTGACGGCCGCCTCGACCGGATGATCGAGATTTCCGGCGCCCACCGACAGTCGGTCGCCAATGCGGACGCGGGAAATCAACGCCTCGGAAACGTGCGCCTTCACCTGCAACGCCGAGGGATCTTCGAGCACGAGCAGCGGTTTGCCGGGTGAGGCGAGGTCGCCCACGTCGGCGGCTTTGCGGACGACGACGCCGTCGAACGGTGCGGTGATCGTCGCGTAGCCGAACATCGTCTCGGCCTCGGCGACGGCGGCCTGCGCCACCCGGAAGCGAGCCTCGACCTCATCGTACTGGCGCTGGGTGACGGCCTGGCGCTCGAGCAAGTTGGCAAAGCGCGCGCGATCGCGCTTTGCCTGCTCGAGACGGGCGCGCGCTTGCTCGAGCCGGGCCTGGATCTCCCCGACGTCGAGGCGCGCGAGCATCTCACCGCGATGGACGGTCTGCCCGGCGGCGACCGGAAGCTCGACGATGCGGCCGCTGATCTTGGCCTCGATCGTTGCGCGGGACTTCGCTTCGACCGTACCGGCGACTTCTTCGACCGCAGCCCGCGGTTTGACCACGACCGGGGCGACACGGACCTGGGCCGGCTCAAGAGACTCGGACTGCGCGGAGGGCTCGTGGC
>CAZQYE010000207.1:0-4388 GCA_964597375.1 uncultured Myxococcales bacterium | reverse complement strand
CCCCGTTGCAAACGTTTCCGTCGCTGCAATTGCGAAACAGCAGGAGAGCGGGAACGCACTTGTGCTGGGAGAAGTCGACCGACGGCAAGCAGGCGTCGATCGTGCAGGGATCGCCGTCACCGGCACAGCGCGTAAAGTCGGCCACCGTTCCAGTACACTCGGCCACGCACGGTGGGGCGACGAACTCCTCCGTGTACACGCAGCCGAGCTTGGGATCGCACGTAGCGCTTGTGCACTCGTCCTGGTCGGGGCAAGTTCGCGCCGGTCCCGGCACGCAGATCCCACCGCTGCACGCATCGCCCGCGGTGCAAATCGTACCATCGGCGCATCGCTGTCCGTCGGGAAGCCCGGTGCAGTCGCTCGGGCACAGTCGCTCGTCGTGCCGGCAGCCGGTTCCGGCAACGCACTCGTCGTACGTACAGGGATCGCCGTCGTCGCAGGGTACGGCCGCGCTCGAAACGCACGAGGCGGCCACGCAACGCTCGATGCCGTTGCAGGGGTTTCCGTCGCTGCAATCGGAATCGCCGACGCAGGCGCCTGCCCGGCCCGGCCACGCCAACAGCGCTACCATCAGGGCAGTGCTGAACAGCCGAGAACTGAGCGGGAAGCGAAACGAGCGTATCGGGCGGCACGGCACGACGCAGCCAATCTACCGCCGGAGGACCACGATTGGCAACGGCAAACCGGCCCTACCCCCCGGTCGGGGTAGCCGAGAGCGTTTTCCATTGACAACCGGCGGCGGCCGGCAATATGATCAAGCGTTCGACCCGCCGCCCGCCGTCCTCACCCGCTTGGGGCCGCGCGCTCGGTCGCCACGTTATGCTCCAAAGGAGGTTTGCCATGTCTTGCCGCTTTACGCCCCGATCGGGGGTTCGCCGTGTCACCGTTTCTCTCGTTGCGGTCGCAGCACTGATTTTCTCCGCCATCCCCCAACAGGCCGACGCTTCTGGTCCGACGGTGGATTTCAGCCTGCCGACGGAAAACGAAATGCCAGCTCCCTTGGGCGTCATCCCGTTCCCGAGCGACCTCTATTTCGATCAGGGAGAGAAGGGAGACGGCGACGGAACCTTGCTCAACGCCGGCAGCGAGATCGGGATCAGCGTGATCGCGACGAACGCCAACTTCTCACCGGCGATCGAGCGGGGCCTCGACCATCTCGACGGCTGGGGCATCAGCACGGGGTGCCATTTCTTCTTCGACGCACCGATCGATGTCGCTTCGCTGCCTACCTCGCCCGTCACCTCACCCTCGCCGAGCGACTCGGTGTTCATGATCAACACCGCGGACGGTTCCTTGGTTCCCGTTCGCATCAAGGCCGACGTCGATACGACGATTCCAAACGTGTTGTCGGTCATTCCGATCGGCGGCAGCGTCCTGGCGAACAGCACGACCTACGCTTGTGTCGTAACGACGGCCGTCACCGGAGGCGGCCAGCCCGTGGTTGCGACCGCCGACTTCATCGCCGCGCGCGACAAGGTCAGCGCCAATACCGACGCAAACTCGATCTACGGCAACGCGGCCGACGCGGTCGTCACGCACACGGGAATTTTGCGCTCGCAGATCGCCGGCATGGCGGTGTTCACGACTCAAGACACCGACTCGGACTTGGTCGCCATTCAGACGACCATCCTGCCGAGTCTCGCCGCGCCGACGGCCGATTTCTCGTTCGCAAGTTCCAACCTGGTATTCCAGACGCCGGCAGAGCTCGATGCGGTGCTCGGCTCGACGGTTCCTCATTCTCACATCGCTGTGATGGCAACCGGGTACTTCGAGACGCCCCGCTTTCAAACACTCGATCCCGACGGCAGCGCGGCGAACGAAGATTTCCCCAACGCGCTGAACTTCGCCGCCCCATGCCTGACGCCGTGCGAGCCGGACGATGAGCGATTCGTCGACGTCGCGCCGGCCGATGGACTGCCCGACATTCAGATCATGGCGAACATTCCGTTCACCGTGATCGTTCCAAATACGCCGGCGCCGCCATCGGGGTATCCGATCGTGATCGACCAGCACGGCCTCGGCGGCGATCGGTCCATCGTCGCCGTGCTCGGCGACGCGCTGGCCGAGCAGGGATTCGCCTCGATTGGCATCGACGCCGTCGCACACGGTTATCGCTGGCACGACCCAGAGGGCACGAGCCCAACCGCCAAGGGTGCGGACAAGGCGAACAACTTCGGCGGGACCACGGTACCCGACGGATTCGCCGATGCCGGTTTCAACATCCTCTCGCTCGGCGCCGGCAGCACCCAGGTCGGCTTCTTCCAGGTGTTCTCGAACCTGATCGGCGTGCGCGACAACTTCCGTCAGACCTGCGCCGACTTGATGCAGTTGGTGCGGCTCATTCAGAGCAACTCGATCGATACCGCGCTCGGCGTGAGCATCGACGAAAACAACATCTACTACATCGGCCACTCGCTCGGCGCGATCATGGGATCGTGCCTTGCGGCCTATGAGCCGGACATCAAGGCGTACGCATTGAACGCTCCCGGGGGCGGTCTCATTACGCGTCTCTTGATGAACTCGTCGATCGGCGCCGGGGCGCTCGGCGTACTCGATCAAATTTTCGGACTCGACCCGGCCAACGTCGTGGACGACGCCTCGTTGTTCGCGAACATCAGTCAGATGATTCTCGACGGCGGCGACCCGGTGACCAAGGGCGCTCACTGGGTGCAGGATCCGCTCGTCGGAGGCCCGCGCAACGTGATGATGATCATCGATCATCAGGATGAGGTCGTTCCGAACCAGGCGGGCGAAGCCTTGGCACACGTGGCGGGACTCGAGCTGATGCGACCCTACGTGGCCAACCCGATGATCAACCCATTAGCTTTCCCGCTTACCGCGACGTCGGGTAGCGTGTCCGGAAACGGCCCCGGTGGTTCTACCGCGTTCATTCTGCAACAGGGCCCGGCGGCCCACGCGGCCACGATGTTCCCGGCTTCGGTACAAGCAGTGGCGACGAGCAGCCTCAATTTCGTCCCCGAGCACGCACTGACGGACGAATGGGGCGCCGACGGTTCGGGCGCGTTTCCGCCTCTCGAGCGTGCGGTTCGCATCAAGAACGAGAGCGCACTGCCGGCCACGCTCGACTGGTTCTCGGACATCGTCGCGAACGGACCTCCAGGAACCTTCGCCTTCAATCCGGCGCAAAATCCGAATCCACGCGAGAACCAGCAGCTAGCCGGCGGTCCGGAGACGGTCGTCTTCTTCGACCGGCCGGTCGACGGCGTTCCGGCGGCCGATGCCACGCCGAATCTGACCGTTTCGTTTGCTAGCAACTCGGCGCCGGGCCGGCTTACGGCGGCGCGGTCGATTCTTGGAACGGATCCATTGGTCACGGCCGCCGATCTGCCGCCGGGGATCCAGCTCCTCAGCAGCGGCGTCCTGCCGTTCTTCGCCGTCGTGCAGAAGGCCCCGGCGGGAACGTTCAGCGCGGACTTGACGATTGCGTACACCGCCGACGAACTCGCCGCCGGCGGCATCGTGGACGGCTCGGCGGACGAGGCCGGTCTGAGCGTCGTGCGGATGGGCGGCCCTGGAACCTGCGCGCTGTCGGCGGGAGCCTGCACGACCGACGCCGACTGCCCGCAAGGAGACGTATGCGTCGAGGTTCTTTCCGGCTCGGTCGATCCGGGTGCCAACACGGCGACCGCCACTGGACTCACGTCGTTCTCGACGTTCGCGCTGATGAACCTATCGACGTTCACGCCGAGTCTCCGAATTCAGGGCGGTGGCTCGGTCAAGACGGACTGCGCGGTGGAGTGGTTGCTCCGCAATCCTTCCGCCTACGGCATTGTCGACAAGAAAGGCCGGGGCCTGGTCAAGCACGTCTGCAACCAGGGCGATCCGAGCTGCGACATGGACAGCGACCCCACGCAGTGCACCTTCCGCGTCGGTATCTGCTTCAACATCGACGACCCGGTGCTACCGCTTTGTACCCACCCGGACGCGATCGATACATTCGAGCTGAAAAAGCCGTCCGAGAAGGATGCCGCGAATCCTAAGAAGCCCAAGGCCGATGTGAACCGGGCAGCGATTCTCGCGGCGATCGACAGCGTCACACCCCTTCCGCAGTCGGCGACCGAGAGCTGCACGACGTTCGACTTCATCGTGCCACTCAAGAACGGCACCAAGCGCGGCAAGGGCGTGCTGAAGTACAAGGCGTCGGGGAACCTGCAGATCTCGCTGTTCAAGAGCAAGCTCATCAAGGACGCGGACAAGCTGAAGCTGACCTGCGAGCCGTAAGAACGGACGGGGCGGACGGGGATAAGCACCACTGGTAAGCCACTGATATTGCAGGGGAATTGTGGTCGGGACCACAATTCCCCTGCAATATCAGTGGCTTACCAGTGGTGCTTATCCCCCTACCCAGTGGCTTACCAGTGGTGCTT
>CAZQYE010000206.1:0-4404 GCA_964597375.1 uncultured Myxococcales bacterium | reverse complement strand
GCCCAGTCGATCAGCATGCCCCCGTAACTCCAGGTGGCGCTCTCGGCGGAGGCGAGCAGGAGCCTCTGCCCGCTTTCCAGCTGGCCCTGCCTCCGCAGCTCGTCGAGCAAGATCAGGATCGAGGGAGCCAGCGTGTTGCCGACGTGTTCGATGTTGATGCGGAGTTTTTCCGCCGGTAGCCCGAGTTCGGCGGCGACCCGGCGCATGTTCCCGGTCGCTTGGTGGGTGAGCAGGTGGTCGATGTCGTCGAAAGAGAGCCCCGAGTGCTCGAGCACGGCCCGTGCCGCAGCGAGCGTGAGCTTGCCACCCTCGCGTAGCACCCGGCGGAAGTCGTGGTAGGCCGGTGCGCCCGCTTCGCCGCCCGACGGTGCCCGGGTGCTCGCAACTCGCTGCCAGGACAGGGCAATGCCGGGATCGTCGTCTCGGGTGTTGGCGCGGACGAACAAATGAGACGCGCGAGGCAGTGCCGCCTGCTCGGGCACGAGGACCATTGCCGCCGCGCCGTCTCCGTAAAGCGCCATGCTCATGCGCAGGTCCTTTGGGTGGTCGTGACCGAATACGAAGAAGGGAGAGACGGCATCGGCGAGCACGATTAGGACGGTCCTTGATGTACCCGACTCGATGATGCGCGCGGCCAGTAGCGATGCGCGAAACAAGCTAGTGCAGGCGCCGTGCAGCGAGCAGGCGAATTCTCCGCTGCAGCCGAGTTTGCGCTGCACGAGGTAATCGAGCGCCGGAGCGACGTACTCGGAAGTCGTCGAGGCCGCAATGATGGCATCGATGTCCCGCGGCTCGATCCCAGCGTCGGCAATGGCCGCCGCGGCCGCGCGCGCGGCGAGGTCTGCCAGGGACTCATCGGGTTGTTCGAGCGAGAGTGACGGCGGGCGTGTCCACCCTCGCTCTTCGATGTCGAACAGCTCCCGGATCCGGCCGGCGGGGATTCCGACGAGACGCGAAACGACTTCGTTGCCCACTCGTCTGAGTGGCAGTGCGCTGGCGAGGCCAGCTATCGAAATGGCAAAACCCCGTGTCATCTCTCATCGCTCACGCCGCACGGAGGCTCTCGCCGAGATGGCGGCGGAGTTCGGCGGCGACGGCGGCCACTCCGGCTACGATCGCTGTCGCAATGGTGAGTAGCGCACAGACACCCGCACTCTCCCACGCGAAATGCAGTCGCAAAGTATAGCCGACCAGCACGGGGTACGTGAAACGAATCCATATCCACGAAGCGACGCCTCCGATCAGGCCCCCCAGGACTGCGGCCGTACCGCTGATGATCGACGCTTCGACGGCCACGAGCCCAAACAAGGTTCGATCGAGCATCCCGACCGCCCGCAGAGCCGCATAGAGCCTCCGGCGGTCGAGGACATTGGAGATCAGCAAGTCGAGGACGCCCGCAACCGTGACCAACAGGACGAGCAGACGCAGAGCATCGACGTCGGCAAACGCCTGGGTGATCGCGCGGTCGATGCGCGAGCGGAAGCCCGCCGGCGTGAACATGGTCAGGTCGACCTCTGCCGCGGCCAGCGCCCGCGCCACCGCCCGATGAAGGGCGTCACTCGAGACGCCGGGCGCGGCCTCAATGGCAACGTAGTTCACGAGATCGTCGTTCCAGTGCCGCATGAACACGTTGCGGGCGAGCAGCACCGAACCTTTGTCGGAAGAGAAATCGGGAACCACGGCTACGACCGGCCGATGCAGCGAGCCGGTTGGGCTCTCAAGATCGAGCGTGTCTCCAACAGAAACTCCGTAGTGTGCCGAGAGGTTCTCGGAGACGATGACGCCCTGGTCGGCTGCCAAGACGCGCAGAATTTCCTCGCGACGCGTGGGGGGAACTCCCTCGAGGGCGGCGCGCAAATACCCGCTCGTCATCCCCACCACCATCAACCGGTCTCCCGCGTAGGTGAGGCCGGGAGCGACGCGAACGGCATCGACCGAAGCAACTTCCCGCAGATCCTCGAGGCGACCGATGATCTCGGCGCCCGTAGGGGCACTCAGCCATCCGCCTTGGCGCGTTCGAGAGGCGAGGATCAGATCTCCGTGAAAACCGTACCACTGCGCGACGCTGCGCCGAAAACTGTGAGGCAGGGTGGCGGCCGTCAGCGCTACGCCGATGACTAGCGCGATCGCTGCCACATTGGCCATCGTCCGTTCGCTGGCAGCCTGAACCTGCTCGCTCGCGAACCAGCCGCTGACACCGATCGCCCGCGAAAGCGGCGCACCGAGGTGTTGCCAAAGCTCCCGCGCAATCGGGAGTGTCAACAGTACCAGCGCCACTCCGCTAAGCGCGCTGCCTGTAGCGCTCGCCTGCGTGGCCTGCCGAGAGGCGCCCCACCAGATGCCGGCTGCCCCGGTAGCGGCGCAGAGTGTGCCGACGACGTAGAGGACCGTACTGTGTTGCGGTACTCCGGCTGGCGTTGCTCCGTGGCTACGCTCGAGTGCGATCGGGTCGAGCAGGCGAAGGCGCGAGGCAGGTATCCAGGCTGACAGGATGGTCGCCAGGACGCCAACCGGTACGAAGGTCAGCGCGGCGGTCCCGGGGAGCCATGGTGGAGCCACGGCAGAAAACGCAACCGCGTAGTTCAGGCTCATGCCGGCGGCCACGTCGGCGACGGCGAAGCGGGCGAGGACGAGTCCCAGGGCGCCGCCCAGAAGCGAGCCGATGGCGCCGAGGAATGCCGCTTCACATGCCACCAAACGGACGAGCGTTTCAGGCATCACGCCGAGCGTGACGAGCGATGCGAGCGTAGGCATTCGATAGCCGATGAGCGCCGACGTGGTCGAGTAGACGAGAAACGTTGCCGCAAGCAGGGCAAATACGCTGATTCCCATTAACGTTGCCCGCAGGCCGGCCGTCAGTCTTGCACCCGTTGCGACTCGTTCGAACGGTGGAGCCACGGTGAATCCCGCGGGAAGGCGACGCTCGATTTCCTGCCGGACGGCTGTTGCTTGAGCGCCCGGTGACAATACGACGTCGATCTGATCGACATTCGACGTGGTTTCGTCGGTCGACTTGCCTAGGGCCGTTTGGGCGACCGGTAGAAAAGCGAACACAATGCGCCCCTCGTAGGGGAGCGCGGCCCCGCGGGTATCGACGATCGCCCGAACGGTGAATTGTTCGATCCCGGCCGGCGCCGAAAGACGCAGGGCGCTGCCGAGAGCAAGGCCGTAGTCGTGTGCGAGCCTTCGAGTGACGATCAATGCGGTCGGATCGTTGAGAATCGAAAAATCGTCGGCCGCCCTCGCGACCGTTCGCACGCCATAGGCCGATTCGAGATCGGCCTGCATCAGGTCGACCCCGACCAGTTCGACGGCGTCCTGCGGCTCCGCGAGGATTCGAGCGCTGCCGCGAACGAGAGCGGATGCGTAGGCTACACCTGGTGTAGCTCGAACGATTTCGACGAGACGCTCGGGAAACCCGAGTTCGCCCGAGCCGAACGTGACCTGAAGGTCCACGCTGCCCGAAGGGCGGGCGATGGATTGATCGAACTCAGCCACGACGCTGTTTGTCGCAATATGCATCGACGTTGGCAGGGAGACCCCGAGCGCCACCGCAACGATGAACAGGGCAATCCGAACCGGGTGCGATGCGAACTCCTTGCGGCTGACGTGCCAGAGCAGCGAGACGGCCGTGACTGGGAGGCGAGCTGGTTTTGCCCGTTGCAACGTGCTGTGTGCAGGGTGACCGCTAGGCTTGGTTTCACCCATCGCGGTCTGCCTCGCCTAGGGCGAGATCTTGCTCGATCGCGCCGTCCACCAGTCGAACGACACGATCGCAAATCGAAGCCCACACAGGGTCGTGCGTGACGACGACGATCGTTACGTTGGTTTCCTGGTTGATCGTACGCAACAGCTGCATGATCTGGCGAGCGCCGGCCGAGTCGAGATTGCCCGTTGGCTCGTCGGCGAAGACGACGCTTGGGGATGCGATGAGCGCACGGGCAACGGCAGCGCGTTGCAGCTCGCCGCCGGAGAGCTGCGGTGGTTTGTGTCTGGCACGAGGGGACAGGCCGACCATATCGAGAACTTTCTCAGCGCGCGTCTTTTCATCGGGCGGAAACATGCGATCGAGACGCAGCGGGAGGACGACGTTGTCGTAGACGGACAGAAACGGAACCAGGTTGGAAAACTGCGTTACGAGACCAACGGTGCGGCGCCGAAGCAATGCGAGGGAACTGGCGTCCATTGCTCCGATGTCGTGTTCGCCAATCTGAATGCGACCGCCGTCGAACGGCAGCAGTCCGGTTGCAACGTGCAGAAGCGTGCTCTTGCCCGCGCCGCTTGGACCCATGATTGCGCACATCTGTCCCGCTGGGATCCGGAGTGAGACGCCACGCAGTGCGTGCACGCGGGCGGAATCTGACCCGAAGTACTTGTGGACCGAGTCGAATCGGATCATGGGGT
>CAZQYE010000205.1:0-4428 GCA_964597375.1 uncultured Myxococcales bacterium | reverse complement strand
TGGTGTTGGCCGCGACGGATCGCTTCTTGCGCCCCTAGCTCTGCTTGGTCGCGTGGCAGCGAGTCGTCATAGGGCGAAGGGGTCCCTGCCTTGACAGCGAAGCGTTCGATGCCCCGTCCCATCGTATACGTGATCGCCTCGATGATCGTCGGGGGCACCCAGACCCACCTGTTGCAGGTGCTCAGGTTTCTCGACCGCAGTCTGTTTTCCCCGCACCTGGTGTGTCTGCGTTCCAACGGCACACTGATCGACGCCGTCCGCGAGCTCGACGTTCCGGTGACGACCCTCGGAGTGTCTGGTTCGATGAAGAACCCGGGTGATGCCCGCGGGTGGTGGTCCCTCGTTCGCCTGCTCAAAGGAGTACGGCCGGCCGTCGTGCACGGGTATTTACTGCGCGGAAACTTCTATGCTGCAACCGCCGCTCGCGCGGCGCGCGTTCCCATCGTCGTTACGAGCAAGCGGGGGCTGCACCGGCCGTCGAGTCTGTCCGAGCGTTTTGCCGTGCGCGTTTCGAATGCGCTGTCCGACGCCGTTACCGGAAATTCGCCGGCTGTACTCGAGTTCACCAAGCGGGTCGAGGGGGCCGTGCGCGCCCCCCTAGTGATGATTCCGAGTGGGATCGACACAGCACGCTTCGATTCCGGCTCGTGCGGGGACCTGAGAGCCGAGCTTGGTCTTGTCGGACGTCCGGTGGTGGGCACCGTGACAACCTTCCGCCCGAAGAAAGGCTACCCCATGCTCCTCAAGTCGTTTGCCCACGTGGCCAGAGCGCGCCCGGAGGCCCGTCTGCTGATCGCCGGGGAAGAGCACTGGGAGGCTGGGCCGGAGACGCTTGCCAGGGAGCTTGGCGTCTTCGACAAGACGATTTTGCTCGGCAAGAGGTCCGACATGCCGCGAGTGTATCGTACGTTCGATGTCTTCGTGCTCGCCTCACGCAGCGAAGGCATGTCGAACGCTTTGCTCGAAGCCATGGCGATGAAGCTACCGGTCGTCGCCACTGCCGTCGGCGGCAATCCGACCGTACTCGCCGGCGGCCGTTTTGGTCGACTCGTCGAATTTGGTGCGGACGACGAGATGGCCCGTTTGATTCTCGATCTGCTCGATTCCGAGGAGGAGAGGCGAGCGCTTGGCCGTGCCGCCCGGCGCCGGGTCGAGGAGGAGTACTCGGCCCAGGGGATGGTGCGGCAGATGGAGCGACTCTACACTGCTCTTCTCGGCGGCCCCGCCGCCGGCTAGGCAGCGGACAACGTTCATAGTAGACTGAGACTAGCCGGAAATACTCGATTGTCCGGATTCCGTGCCTTTTTCAGTTCGCCCCAAGCGACCACCTTCGACCGTCGCCGGCTGCTGCAATGAGGCAACGAGGATTCGGCTCCCGACCGTTCCATGCCAGCGTTGGCGAGCCGGGGTGACGCGGTGCGGGACGGCAAAATCGCTCCAGTGAATAGGAAGGTGCACGTGGCAGAAGCGACCATCAGGCCGATCATGGATCCGAACTCGAGCGGCACACGGCGCCGGATGCGCCGGCGCTGGGTCAGATCGCCGGCGGTGGGTATGGCAGTGGTCCTGGCGGCGATGGTCGTTGTGGCCGGGTGCAGCGGCAAGCGGGACGAAGGCCCGCCACCGGCAAGGCGCGTCGTCATTCTCGGTTTCGACGGCGTGGATCCGGACTTCCTCGAGCAGTGGTCCTCCGAGCTTCCTCACGTCCGCAAGCTCATGACCGCCGGTACGTTCCGGCGCTTGGCGACGACGGTGCCCCCGGCTTCGTGCACCGCCTGGTCTTCGTTTGCGACCGGGATCAATCCGGGCGGGCACGGAATCTTCGATTTCATCTATCGGGATCCCAAAACGTATCTCCCCGATCGTACGGGGGCGGTGTCGCACAAGGCCGAGTACCTCTGGAACCTGTTCGAGAGAAAGCCCGAGACGTTCACGACGACGATGACCGGTGTCCCGTTCTGGAAGCGAGTCGACGAAGCGGCGTTGCGTTCCGTGGTGCTGCGGGTGCCGTGCGTGTACCCTCTGATCGAGGCCGAGCATGGTCATCTCGAAGGTGGCTTCGGAGTGCCGGATATCCGCGGCACGGAAGGCACGTTTCACTTCTATACGACGGAGCTCACGCCGGCGGAGGCCGCCGATCCGAAGTGGGGCGGAAAGGTCGTTTCGATCGAGCGCGGTGAAGAAATTCGGTCGATCATCGAGGGGCCGATCAATCCGCTCTCGGACAAGGGCGAGCGCCTGACGGCCGAGGTCGTGTTTCGTCCCCGCGGCGCGGATTCCGTCGAAGTCGAAGTCGACGGCCGCAAGCACACGTTGCAGCTCGGGCGTTGGGGCGACTGGTTTCGGGTGAGCTTCCGGGTGACGCCGTTTTCGACGATCCACGGCCTGGCACGATTCCGCCTGGTTTCCCTGGAGCCGGAGCTTCGCATTTACCTGTCCCCGATCAATCACGATCCAGCGGATCCCGCCATTGCGGTGACCGAGCCGCCCGAGTACGCCACCGAACTCTACGAAGCGGTGGGAGACTACAAGACGGTCGGGTGGAACCATGAGACCTGGGGGCTCAACGAGGAGCGCATCGGCGAAGATGCATTCATGGAAGACGTGTTCGATACGATGCGCAAGACCGAGGAGATCACGTTCCACGAGTTCGATACGAGACCGGCGGAACTGTTCGTCTCGGTATTCGTCGAGCCCGATCGAACCTCGCACATGATGTACCGCCTGATCGATGAGAATCATCCCCTCTATGATCCTAGGCTGGCCGCGAAGTACGGTGATGCGATCCGCCAGACGTACCGGCGCATGGATGAGATCATCGGAAAGATGATGAGCCGTCTGGGCCCCGACGACACTCTGTTCGTCATCAGCGACCACGGCTTTCACAGCTACCGGCGCGGCTTCAACGTGAACACGTGGCTCATCGAGCAAGGCTACATGGCGCTAAAAGGTGGCAAAAAATCGACGGACAAGAAGTTCTTTCTCGACGTCGATTGGGCGCACACGAAAGCCTACGCAATGGGCGTCGGAGGCATCTACCTGAACATTCGAGGGCGCGAAGCTCAGGGGATCGTCGAGCCGGGGGAGCCCGCTCGTCGACTGGCACGCGAGATTGCGGCCAAGCTCGAGAAGGTCGTTGACCCGAAGACCGGAGAGCGGGCGATCCACCGCGTCTACCTCGCGGGTGAGACTTGGAAAGGCCCGCGTTTGCCTGAGGCGCAAGATCTGCAGATCGGATTCGCAGAGGGTTACCGGGTGTCGTCGGCTACCCCCTTGGGCGGAGCGCCTGCGGGCCTGTTCGAGGACAACATGAAAAAGTGGAGTGGTGATCACGCGGCCAGCGTCATGAGCGAGACGAAGGGCATCTTTCTGTCGAACCGGTCGATCAAGGAACAGGACGTCCGGATCGTCGATCTTGCTCCGACGGCCCTGCACCTATTGGGTGTCCCGGTTCCCGCGGATTACGAAGGTCGGGTGCTGACGATCGAAGACGGGGGTACGGGCCGGTGACAAAATGGATCTCACGCATATCGGCGGGCGCGGCGGGCGGGTTCGTCGGCGGTGCACTGGTCGGGATTGCCGAGGCTGCCGTCGTGGCCGCTACGAGTTCGGCAACCGAGTACTGGGGGTTTTTGTTCGGCGCGCTGTCCTACGGCCTGTTCGGTGCCGGATTGGGAGCCGGCTGGAGCGTGTTCGCTTCTGTTGTCCGTCTCGTGCGGGACGAGTCCGCGAGCCTGGCTACGGCTGCTGGCCTGGCTGCCGCGATGCTCGGGTTCGTGGTTGCTCGATTCCGGATTACGCGCGACGTGTTCGGTGAGGCATTGCCCATTGGAACGACGACCGGGCTTCTCGTTCATCTCGCATTGATTGCCGCTGCCGCTGGGGTGTTCTGGCTGCTGGGCCGCACGATGAAGCGGGTGGCGGTCAGACGCGGTGCGATTCGCGGCGGATTGAGCTGGGTGCTGTCCGTGGTCGTCGTTGCGGCTGTCGTGTCGGCGGGCCTCACGGGATTGTTCGGGGGCGAGGAGCGAGCCCCGGCGGCTCCGAAAGGGGCGGGGGCAGGCGAGAGGCCGAACGTGGTGTTGATCATTGCCGATACGTTGCGGGCGGACCACGTCGGCGCCTACGGTCTGCGACAAGTGGCGACACCGGCCATCGACGCGCTTGCGGCCGACGGTATCTTGTTCGAGCGCACGTACGCGGATTCTTCGTGGACACGTCCGTCGATCGCTACGATCTTGACCTCCTTGTATCCCAGCTCTCACCAGGTCATGCACAAGACGGACCTGCTGCCCGACGAAGTGGAAACGCTCGCTGAAGCGCTGAAAGCCGCTGGCTACTCGACGGCCGGCTTCGTGACGAACATCAACGTTGCACCGTCGTTTCACTTCGAGCAGGGATTCGACAGTTACGACTACCTTGCGCCGG
>CAZQYE010000204.1:1286-4435 GCA_964597375.1 uncultured Myxococcales bacterium | reverse complement strand
CTTGGGCGCAGGCTTGGGCTTGGCCTCGACCTTCTTCGGCGGTGGCTTGGGCGCGGTTTTCGACGCGGGCTTCGATACCGGCGTTGCGCTGTACCTGTGCCCGAGCGGCCCCACCTCGAGAATCTTCGAATCCGCTGGCGCCGATGCCAGCCCGACCCGGTACGCGTGAATCGAAATGGGCTCCGAGCGCCCGCTCCCGAGGGCGACGACCACCCCAATCAACAGCAAGTGTCCGGCCAGGGAGAAGACGAGGGCGCGCAGCAGCTCGGGGTCTGGCTTCTCGCGGTGGAGAACTCGGGGCGCCTCGTACCAGCTGCCCTTGTTGGCCACCTACCCCTCCGCGGGCTCGCTGACGAGACCGAGTTGCTCGATTCCTGCCTGTTTGAGCGCACCGACCACCTTCGCCACCACTCCGTACCGAGCCTGCTCGTCGGCCCGAAGATAGACGACGGCACTCGGCCGTTCCTTCACGATTGCGGCGAGTTTCGATGCCAGGGCGTCGACCGCCATCGGAGTGTCGTTGAGGTAGACGGCACCGTCGGCCGTCACCGACACGACGAGCGGAGCATCCTCGCCCGGCAGCGGAGCCCCGGCCGCCGCCGGCAGGTCGACGGTGACGCCCTGCTGAATCATCGGCGCCGTGACCATGAAGATCACCAGCAGGACCAGCATCACGTCGACGAGGGGAGTGACGTTGATGCCCGAGATCGTCCCGTCGTTGCCGGAAGTATCGGCCGCCATGGTCAGACGAGGAAGTGCCTTTCGGCGATGTTGAGGAACTCGGCGAGGAAGTTGTCCATTTCGACAGCCATCACGCGTGCCTGCCTCGAGAAGTGGTTGTATGCGACCAGAGCGGGAATCGCCGCGGCAAGTCCCATCGCCGTCGCGATCAGCGCCTCAGAGATCCCGGGCGCAACCGCTTGCAGTGCCGTTGCCGTGGTGACGCTCAAGCCGCGGAACGAGTTCATGATGCCCCAGACGGTGCCGAACAGGCCGATGAACGGCGCCGAGCTGGCCACCGTTCCCAGAAACGTCAGGAGCTTCTCCAGGCGCGTGCGCTGCAAACTGGCGGCGCGCCTCATCGCCCGCTCCACGTTGGCCACCCCCGACAGTTCGGTGGTCATCGCCTCCGGTTGGGTTTTCTTCTTGCTGCGCAGGCGCACGAGTTCCTGGTAGCCGGCACGAAAGACTTCGGCGACGGGGTTGTCCGGAAGCTCGTCGAGTTGTTTGGAGACCTCGGTCAGGTTACGCGTCTCCCAGAACAGATCGACGAACTTCTCCGAACCTTTGCGCGCGGTGCGAATCTCGCGCGCCTTGTAGACGATGACCGCCCAGCTGGCCACCGAGATCACGATCAAGAGGTACAGAACCGCCTGAACGACCGGCCCCGATCCGGAGATCATATCGACGACGCCGGGGTGGGAAATCGTCGGCGTCATCTCCAGTTCCCGCTCAACCCGACCACCACCAGATCGAAAGTATTATGCGCCCGGCAGGCTGTCAATTTGACCGCGGTTGACACGCTTTCGAGGGCGTGGGATAGGACTGAGGATTTGTCGAACGAATCCGCAGGCTTGCAAGAGGCCGCCCCTTGCGCCTGATCCACGATCGAGACTTGAGGAGGTAGCAATGTCCATTCGGGTGGGAATCAACGGCTTTGGGCGCATTGGACGCAACATGCTCCGCGTGGCGATCGAGCGGCCCGACCTGGAAATCGTGGCCGTCAACGATCTGACGGACGCGACGACGCTCGCGCACTTGCTGGCACACGATTCGGTGCACGGCGCGTTCCCGCAACCGGTTTCCGTCGACGGAGACAACCTGAGGGTGGGCGAACGCACGATTCGCGTCCTTTCGGAACGCGACCCGGCCGCATTGCCGTGGAAAGACCTCGATGTCCAGCTCGTCATCGAATCGACCGGTCTGTTCACGGCGCGCGAAAAGGCCGCAGCGCACCTCGATGCCGGCGCGCGCAAGGTGATCATCTCCGCCCCGGCCAAGGGCGCCGACCTGACCCTCTGTTACGGGGTGAACCACGAAAGCTACGATCCTGGCAAGCACGACGTCGTATCGAATGCTTCGTGCACGACCAACTGCCTCGCACCGCTGGCCAAGGTCCTGCACGAGCAGTTCTCGATCAAGCGCGGCTTGATGACCACGATCCACTCGTACACGAACGACCAGCGCATTCTCGATCTGCCGCACAAGGACCTGCGTCGGGCGCGGGCGGCGGCGCTGTCGATGATTCCGACGACGACGGGCGCCGCGCGTGCGGTCTCCCTCGTTCTGCCGGAGCTCGAAGGAAAGCTCGACGGAATGGCCATCCGGGTTCCGACGCCGAACGTTTCGGTCGTGGACCTCGTGTTCGAGAGCGAGAAGACGCCGTCGGCCGAGGAGATCAACGCAGCCGTCAAAGCCGCGGCGGAGGGGCCGCTCGCGGGGATTCTCCAGTACTGCGACGAGCCGCTGGTGTCGAGCGATTTCAACGGCAACCGCCACTCGTCGATCTTCGACGCCGCGGTGACCAAGGTTCTCGAACCGGGCTTCGCGAAGGTCCTGTCGTGGTACGACAACGAAATGGGGTTCTCCACGCGGCTGTGCGACGTCAGCGAGTGGATCGGATCGCGGCTCTGAGCGCGGCCGGGCCGCGCTCGTCCGGGCGGCCTTGCGACTCGCTGTGAATCGCCGGCGCGGAAAGCACCGGCTCGCCGGCACCGGTAAAGGAGGGAAGCGGTGAAAACGATCGATCAGCTCGATCTCGCCGGACGGCGGGTGCTCATGCGGGTCGATTTCAACGTACCACTCGAGGGCGGTCGCGTGGCCGACGACTCGCGGATCGTCGCGGCGCTGCCGACGATTCGGCACGCAGTCGACGCGGGCGCACGACTCATCCTCTGTTCCCACCTCGGCCGCCCCAAAGGCGAGGTCAAGCCGGAGCTGTCGCTAGCGCCAGTGGCCGATCGCTTGTCCGAGTTGCTTGGCCGCAAGGTGTCGTTCGCTCCGGACTCCGTCGGTCAAGAAGTCGAACGGCTGGTTGCTTCGCTCGAGCCTTCAAGCGTGCTGCTACTGGAAAACCTCCGCTTCCACGCGGGCGAGACGAAGAACGATCCCGAATTCGCCAAGGCGCTGGCCCGCTTGGCCGACGTCTA
>CAZQYE010000204.1:0-1186 GCA_964597375.1 uncultured Myxococcales bacterium | reverse complement strand
GGAGCGATGGCCTATACGTTCCTGCGAGCCGCGGGCCACTCGGTCGGCACATCGCGCATCGAGGAAGACCGCATCGATACGGCCGCCGAATTGCTCAACCGTGCAGACAGCGGCGGGCCGCAAATCCTGCTTCCCGTCGATCACGTTTGCGCCGCGGCGTTCGCGGCCGACGCCGAGCCGGTTTTGGCCGGCGGCGTGGAGATTCCCGAAGGGCTCATGGGGCTCGACATCGGCCCGAAGACCCGCGAGGCGTATCGCAAGCGCATCGGAGAAGCCGCCACGCTGCTGTGGAACGGTCCGATGGGCGTGTTCGAGTGGGATGCGTTCGCGGCCGGGACGATGGCAATCGCCGAGGCGGTCGCCGACTCCGGCGCGGTCTCGGTCGTCGGCGGCGGCGATTCGGTGGCGGCGCTGGCCAAGTCGGGCCGCTCGGCCGACGTCACCCACGTCTCGACCGGCGGGGGCGCGTCGCTGGAGTTTCTAGAGGGAAAGAAGCTGCCGGGGATCGCCGCCCTCGAAGCAAAAGGAGGAACACAGTAATGCGCACGCCGATGCTGGCCGGAAACTGGAAGCTCAACTGCCTGGCCGCCGAAGCGGAGGCCCTGGCCCGCGCGGTAGCCGAGGGTTGCAAAGGGCTCGAGGGCCGCGAAGTGATGATCGCCCCTCCGTACACGTCGCTGGGCGCGGCGCGTGCCGCGATCGAAGGCTCACCGGTCGCGCTCGGCGCGCAGGACGTCTACTGGGAGGAAAGCGGCGCGTTCACCGGCGAGGTGTCCGTGCCGATGCTCGTCGACGCCGGCTGCAGCCACGTGATCGTCGGCCACTCCGAGCGCCGGCAGCATTTCGGAGAAACGGACTACACGGTTGCCAAGAAAGTCGCCGCCGCTGCCCGTGGCGGCCTGGTGCCGGTGATGTGCGTCGGCGAAACGCTTGCCCAACGGGAAGAAGGCACGACTCTGGAAGTCATCGAACGGCAAGTTCGGGGCGGCCTCTGCGAGCTCCCGTCGGAGTTCTTCGAAACACTGATCGTCGCGTACGAACCGGTCTGGGCTATCGGCACCGGCAAGACGGCAACTCCCGAGCAGGCCCAAGAAGTGCACGCGGCGATTCGTCGCGTGCTGACGGAGGTCGCCGGGGAGGGAACCGCAAGCCGGATCCGGATCCTGTACGGGGGCAGCGTCAAACC